>NZ_LIAC01000006.1:0-224178 GCF_002210235.1 Flavobacterium sp. NLM | reverse complement strand
GCCACGAATTACACGAATTTTCACGAATTAATTTTTAAAATCCTGCGAATAAAAATTAGTGGAAATTCGTGTAATTCGTGGCAGCTAACCCACAAACCTGACAATTATCAGCTTTTAAAAAAATCCTTTTTTCAATATTTGCCTTTATTTTAATCTGAAAACAAATGGCAAAAATACCTTTACACACTTTTCATATTCCTGTGATGGGTCTTGCATATACAATTGACAGCCCAATTCGCGTGGCGCAATATGGAATTTCGTCTGTTGTTGCTCTCGCTGATGATGATTTGATTGAGAAGATGCGTAACTTTTACAGCACTAAATTCAATATTCCGTATGAAGAAATCACGCAGAAATTTCATGATTATCGTGCAGAAAGAATTACCTCTTACCTAAATTTAGTTGATAAAATTGTAAAAGAAAAATTCGAGAATTTTAAAACTGAATTAGCCGAAAGCAAAACTTCTCTTGAAAATTTCATGTCAATGCTTCCTAATACTTCTGATATTAAAAAAGGATTTCAGAATTTACTGGATGACGGAATTGCTTTTAAAGAAAATATTCAGAATTATATCGAAACGAATCTTTTTCCGGGAGAAATCGACGTTAACATTATGACGAAACTGGACAAAGATAATTTCGTTAAAAACGAACAACTTCCAATTGAATTTAATGACGCACATGCCGCTTTAAGAGGTTTTGCAAATAGTAATCTGGAATCATCTCTTGTACTTTCTGCAGGAATGAATCCGAGATTGTTTGGTTACTTTGAAAATTTCAAAGATTTTTTCCCAAATGAAAATAACGAACTTAAAAAGAAAATCATCTTAAAAGTAAGTGATTTTAGATCGGCAATGATTCAGGGAAATTTCCTGGCTAAAAAAGGCCTTTGGGTCTCTGAATACCGAATTGAATCCGGATTAAACTGCGGCGGCCACGCTTTTGCAACTGATGGACTCTTATTAGGCACTATTTTAGAAGAATTCAAGCAGAAAAAAGAACAACTGATACAATCAGCCCACGATTTAATGATTAAAGCTTTACAGTCAAAAAATGAAGCTTTTCCCGAAAAACCTTTAGAATTAAAAATTACCGTTCAGGGCGGTGTTGGAACTGCAGAAGAACATGAATTTTTATTAGACGAATATCAAGTAGATTCTGTTGGCTGGGGATCTCCATTTTTATTAGTTCCTGAAGCCACTTCTGTAGATCAGGAAACTCGAAAGTTATTGATGAATGCAAAAGAAGATGATTTTTATTTAAGTAACATTTCACCTTTAGGAGTTCCGTTTAATACTTTAAAAGGAACTACAAATGAATTTTTAAAACAAAAAAGAATTCACGAAAATAAAGCCGGAAGTTCCTGCCCGAAGAAATTTTTAGCATTAAGTAAAGAATATGATCCGCATGGAATTTGTACAGCTTCTAAAAAATATCAGGATATTAAACTGGAAGAATTAGAAAGTATAAAAGATACTTTATCTGTCGATGCATTTGAAAAAAGCAAAATCAAAATAACCGAAAAATCATGTTTATGTGTAGGTTTGGCAAACGCTTCTTATCTTGAAAATGATATTAAAGTAAAAGGTCAGGCACAAGGCGTTGTAATTTGTCCGGGACCAAATTTGGCTTATTTTGATCAGGAAGTTTCTTTAAAAGAAATGGTACAGCACATTTATCAGGGAAAATCTATTTTAAGAACAGACCGCCCGAATTTATTTGTGAAGGAATTAAAGATGTATGTGGATTATTTTCGAAATGAAATTGAAACTATTTCCGGAGAAGCAAACGCAATGCAGCTAAAAAAATGGAATTCTTTTAAAACGAATATTTTAGAAGGAATTGAATATTATCAAAATCTGTTTTCGTCGACTCTTTATTTTAAAAAGGAAGAGGAAAAAATCAAAAATCAATTCGATTTTTATAAATCAGAATTAAATGCAATCCAGATTCCGAAACCTGAATTAGCATAAAACAAAACGCCGATTTAGAAATTCTAAATCGGCATTTTTAATATATAGAAATTAAAATCTATTCTTTCTTCTTGTTTTTGCTGTCAATAACAGCTCCTGTTCCAGTACCCAATGCAGCTCCGGCTAAACCACCAATAATGGCACCTTCACCTTTTTTCTTACTTACAATTGCTCCGGTTGCAGCACCAACTCCGGCACCAATAACAGCACCTTTAGCAGTTGCACTCCATCCTTTCTTTTTGGTAGTAGTGGTAGTTGTAGTATTTCCGTTTTCAGCTTGTTGGTGTACGACAACAACTTTTTGAGATTCAGCTTTCTGCTCCTCTTTTATCTTAGCCATTTCTGTCTTCATTGAATCGATAACACGCTGTTTGTTAATCTCAACTTTCATTGAATCAATACTGGCTTGTTTGGCTTTGTTTAAATCTTCTTTACTTTGATTTTGACAAGAAGTGATAAGTATTGCCGCTAATAATATATATAAGCCTTTCATGATTATAGTTTTTAAATTATACATTACAAAATACGGAATATATCACGTGCCGACTATTACATGATTTTTGAGAAACGTTATAAGATTAGAAGATTTTACTATTTGCTTGCAGAATTTTTATTGGAAGCTGGATCGTTTAATCTCGCAAAGTCGCAGAGTCGCAAAGTTTTTTTGCCAGAGATTAAAAGGATTAGAAAAGATTCAATAAATGCGTTGAAATTTTTTCCCGCAGATTTTGCAGATTAATCGGATTAATCTTTCTTAGTTCAATAGCGTCCAGCTTTAGCTGGATGAAAATTTGATCAAATGAAAAGGGCTTTAGCCAAACTACGCGTTTGGCTAAAGCCCTTTCAAATTTTATCTTTAATACCTCCAGCTAAAGCTGGAGGCAATTCAAAAAAATCTTTTTAATCCTTTTAATCTGTGGCAAAAAAAACTTTGCGAGATTAAAATTCCCTCTTACTTCCCTAAAATTCCCTTTTTTAGGATTTGCCCGAAGTCATACATATCTTCATAAGAGCAATATAAAGGAACTGGTGCCAGACGAATTACGTTTGGTTCACGCCAGTCTGTAATCACTCCGTTTTTCATTAAATAATCAAATAAACTTCTTCCTTCTCCGTGAAGGAAAACAGATAATTGTGAAGCTCTTTCGATTGGGTTTGAAGGTGTAATAATTTCAAAATTACCTGCAACTTCTTTATCAATTTCGTGCAGAATAAATTCTAAATAGGATGTTATGTTATCACGTTTTGCAATTAAGGCATCCATTCCAACCTCAGCAAACATTTCTACAGATGCTAAATACGGCGCTAAAGATAAAACCGGAAGATTACTAATCTGCCATCCGCCTGCTCCGTGAACAGGATCAAAGTTGGGTTCCATTTTAAAACGACGTTCTTTGTTGTGTCCCCACCAGCCAGCAAATCGCGGTAAATCTGGATCATTATGATGTCTTTCGTGTACAAAAACTCCAGAAGCATTTCCTGGCCCTGAGTTCATATATTTATAACTGCACCAAGCAGCAAAGTCTACATTCCAGTCGTGAAGTTCTAATTTTATATTTCCGGCGGCGTGCGCCAAATCCCAGCCTACTTTTGCTCCTGCTTTATGTCCGGCTGCGGTAATGGTTTTAATGTCGAAAACTTGTCCGGTATAATAATTTACTCCGCCAATTAAAATTAAAGCCAGTTCATCACCAACCTCTTCAATTTTTGCTAAAACATCTTCTAAACGGATATTATGTTCTCCTTCCCGACGTTTGATTTCTACAATTGCATCTTCTGGTTTGTATCCGTGAAAATGAACCTGACTTTGAAACATATATTGATCTGATGGAAAGGCTTTTTCTTCACAGATAATTTTATAACGCTTCCCTTTTGGCTGATAAAAAGAAACCATCAACAAATGAAGATTCACTGTCAAAGTATTCATAACGGTAACTTCTGACGGAAGTGCTCCCACAATTTTACTCAACGGTTCTGCAAATCTTTCCTGATAATCCCACCAAGGTTTCTCTGCATAAAAATGACCTTCTACAGCAAGTTCTGCCCAGTCATTCATTATTTCGTCAATATAAGCTTTGGTTCGTTTTGGCTGTAATCCTAATGAATTTCCGGTGAAATATATAACTCGTTTGTCATTGACTTTAGGAAAAATGAATTGTTCCTGATAGTGATTTAGTGTGTCTTTCGAATCTAGCTCTCGTGCAAATTCGCGTGTATTTTGAAAAGTCATTGTGTTTTTGTTTTGTCGGCTAAAATAACAAATTTTGTTTGTTTTGTTTTAAGTTTAAAGTTTCAAGTTGATATGCTTGGTGTGATTTAACGCAAAGTTCGCAAGGTTTTTTAATCAGTTTGTGTTTGCCAAATGCAAAAGAACGCAAAGCTTTGCGAACTTTGCGATTAAATCTTGCGGCGAGCGCCAAACTTGAAACTTGAAACCTGAAACTTGAAACTATTAAAAAACAAAAACCCGACAGGTTTTAAAAACTTGTCGGGTTTCTTTATAAGATCAATTCTAATTATAGAATTAACATTGCATCTCCGTAAGAATAGAATTTGTATCCTTCTTTGATTGCTTCATCGTATGCTTTTTTCATTAAATCATGTCCACAGAAAGCAGAAATCATCATTAATAATGTTGATTTTGGTGTGTGGAAATTTGTAATCATACAGTTTGCAATACTGAAATCGTGAGGAGGGAAAATAAATTTATTTGTCCATCCTTCGTAAGGATTCAAAGTATTAGCAGAAGAAACAGAACTTTCGATTGCACGCATAGAAGTTGTTCCTACTGCACAAATACGTTTTTTCTTTGCTTTTGCTTCGTTTACGATATCACAAGCTTGTTGATTAATGATCAATTCTTCTGAATCCATTTTGTGCTTAGATAAATCTTCCACTTCAACTGGATTGAAAGTTCCTAAACCTACGTGTAAAGTTACCTCAGCAAAATTTACTCCTTTGATTTCTAATTTTTTCAAAAGGTGTTTTGAGAAGTGTAAACCAGCTGTTGGCGCCGCTACAGCTCCTTCTTCTTTTGCGTAGATGGTTTGGTATCTTTCCGCATCTTCAGCAGTAACTTCTCTGTTGATGTATTTAGGAATTGGAGTTTCTCCAAGTTCTGTCAATTTGTTTCTGAATTCTTCATAAGAGCCATCGTATAAGAAACGTAATGTTCTACCACGAGATGTTGTATTGTCGATTACCTCAGCAACTAACGAATCGTCGTCACCAAAATAAAGTTTATTTCCGATACGGATTTTTCTAGCAGGATCTACTAAAACGTCCCATAAACGCTGCTCTGAATTTAATTCTCTTAATAAGAAAACCTCAATTCTAGCTCCGGTTTTTTCTTTGTTTCCGTACAAACGTGCAGGGAAAACTTTTGTATTGTTAAGAATTAAAACGTCTCCGTCATCAAAATAGTTGATAACATCTTTAAACATTTTATGTTCTATTGTTTGTTTTTGACGGTCAATTACCATTAAACGAGATTCATCTCTATTTTCTGCCGGGAATTCAGCTAAAAGTTCTTTCGGTAAATTGAAATTGAAGTGTGATAATTTCATATTTGAAGTTAGATTTTAAAATATCAATCTTAGACTTTTTTATCTAAAATTTTAAATCGCCTGCAAATATACGATTGTGAGATAGGCGTTGTCAAGTGTTTTGACGTTTATTTTCAAAAGTCCTTGATTTAGTGGTGGTTTGGAACACCATAAAAATGTTTTTTTCACCATATAAATTATATAAGTTCATTTCATTTGGATTCCTTTAACAAAAAAGCCTCTGGTTAAAACCAGAGGCTTATAGGATTACGTTTTATTTAGCTCTTTATTTACATGAACTTATATAACTTATATGGTTAAAAACTTTACAATTCTGAGATTTGGAAGTTTAAAGATTTTAAGTCATTCCAGAAATCCGGGTATGATTTTGAAACTACTTCTGCATCGTCTATAATAATTGGCACTTTTATCGCAAGCGGTGCAAATGCCATTGCCATACGGTGATCGTTGTATGTTGCAATATGAATATCGTGATTAATATTTCCTGAACGCTCTAAAGTCAAACTGTCATTGGTTACAGAAATATTTGCTCCTAATTTTGTAAGCTCAATTCGCAATGCTTCCAATCTGTCTGTTTCTTTAATTTTTAAAGTATGAAGACCTGTTAAATGACATCCAATTCCCAAACCTAAACAAGTTACTACGATTGTCTGCGCAATATCCGGCGTGTTGTTTAATTCGAAATTTACATCCTGATAATTAAATCCTGCCACTTTTTCCAAAGTCATTTTGTTGTTTTGGAAAGTGGTTTTCACGCCCATTTTTTCATAAAGAGAAACTAATTCTGAATCTCCCTGAAGACTGTTTTCTTTATAACTGCTTAAAGTGATTTTTGCAGCATCGGCCAAAGCCACCAAACTAAAGAAATACGAAGCTGAACTCCAGTCAGATTCTACAACCATTTCCTTTGATTCGACAGATTCTTTAGGATAAACTTTAATTATATTTCCTTCAAAACTTGTTTTTATATCTAAATCATTCAACAAAGCCAAAGTCATTTTGATATATGGAACTGAAGTAATTTCTCCTTCTAATGTCAGCTCTAAACCATTTTCTAGTTTTGAAGCGACTAATAAAAGTGCCGAAATATACTGACTGCTCACATTGGCTGCTAAACTAACTTTTGAAGCAGTAACTTTTTTTCCTTTAATTCGAATTGGCGGATAACCAACTTCTTTTTCATAACTAATCTCAACTCCCAACTGGCCTAATGTTTCAACCAAAATTTTTATTGGGCGTTCCTGCATTCTGCTTGAACCTGTCATAACTACTTCTCTGCCTTCGTTTACGGCAAAATATGCGGTTAAAAAACGCATTGCAGTTCCGGCGTGGTGAATATCTACAATTTCATCATTACCAATTAATGCTTTCTGCATGACTTCGCTGTCGTCTGAGTTTGAAGTATTGGCTAAAGTAATATTTGGGAATAAAGCTTTTAGTAATAATAAACGATTGGTTTCGCTTTTAGAACCTGTGATATTTAATTGTGAATTATCAATGGTGAATTGTGAATTCGTACTTAATTTTAAATTCATGATTTTAATTATGAGTTGCGAATTATGTGTAATTTAATTCGAGCCTGCAATTTACCACTCCTCATTCATAATTCAAAATTCACCATTGATATTTCACAATTATTTCAATTTATCGTTGTTTTTGTGACGATCTTTATCTCTAACCGATTTTAAGTCCATTTTTTTATCAAAAGCGGCTTGTAAATCGATTCCGGTTTGATTGGCCAGGCATAAAACTACAAAGACAACATCTGCCAATTCTTCGCCTAAATCTTTATTTTTATCGCTTTCTTTTTCAGATTGTTCTCCGTAACGACGGGCTATAATTCTGGCAACTTCACCTACTTCTTCTGTAAGCTGGGCCATATTGGTTAATTCGTTAAAGTAACGAACTCCGTGTTCTTTTATCCAGGTATCAACGTCTAGTTGTGCATTTTTCAAATCCATGATTACATTTTTTTTAGGACAATTTTTTCATTTTGACTGGCAACAACTTTTTGAAAAATATTTTTCAGTCCAGCATATTGCTCCGCTGCAAAAATACTGCTGTTAATTTCTTTTGCGCAGGTTATTTGAATTTTATTTCCTTCGGCAGAAAAATTTAGCAAATAGATTATATTTTTATCTTCTGTCACAATTCTAATAGGCTGTGGCAGAGATTGTACTTGAAAACCTTCTGGAATTTCGATATTGACATTATATTTTTGCTGATTTTTATATCCAAAATAAACCGGCATAACTCTTTGTTCCTGATTAAATGGATTTTTGGTTCTTGTAAAAAACAATAACGGACTTACGAAAATTTTCCCTCCTATTATATCCGACTGGCTGCCTGATGTGAAAGAAAAAGTTTCTAAAACAGGATCTTTAATATTTGATTTTTGGTTCTCAATTTTATAATTTGAAATACTTAAATTTCCTAATTCTGCTTCAAATTTTTCAAGATAATTATCTTGGGTTTTAGTTGCGTTTTCTATTCTAAAATGATAGGCATCATAATCTGTTCGAAGAATTCTGACCTGTCCGCTCATCTTTCCATCCTGAGCAATTTTTGCCATCAAATTAAAACTTTCTTTAGAAGGATTTGAAGGTTCTAAATCGATCTCTAGTGAAGTTCCGTCATTTTTTATAAGTCTTCCTTTCCAGTTCAAAACATTTAAAGGCAAAATGTTTGGAGAGGTATATTTGTGTGTTGCATCTAGTAGAAATTGTTTTCCGTCAATTTCTGCAGCAGCAATGACATAATTAAATCCGGTTCTGGTGGGATAAACAGGAAGTCCGTTTTCGATTGTACTTACTAAAACCGGACTTGCTTCTATTCCTGCCAGTCGAAGCATATTGATCAAAATGAAATTAATTTCGGCTACATTTCCTGTTTGGTCTGTATATGCTTTTTTAATTCCTTTATCTGTATAATAACCGTAGTTTTCATTCCAGTTCATTTTGTTTTGAACATAGGTAAAAACCAGATTCAGTCTTTCATTTTGAGATTCTACATTTCCAATTAAGCGTTTTACATCTTCGACTAAAAAACTCATTTCATTAAGTTCTTTCCCAAAACTGTTATCTTTAAAAATTGTTTTTGCCACACCTTCCCAAGTCATCGTATAATCTTTTACGGGTTGTTCCGGCATTCTTACTCTTTCCAGCTCGTGCTTAATTGTTCCTTTGTAATTTTCTATGTTATTTACATATGGTTCTTCATACAAAGCCGGGACATTTTTTCCTGAATAATAGGCTTCGATTTGTCGATATGAAAATGAATTGGTTTGATTGTGTTCGTTTTCAAATGACTGGCTTCCTGTAGAAAACTTAGAATCGTTTTCCAGCGGAATCCCTCCTATTAAAATTGGCTTATAAATGTAAAATTCCGGTATTTCTGTTTTATAATAAAAGTAGTTAACCGGAATATCGTATTGAATATCAAAGTCAGGGAATTTTACAATATTCTCAGATTTCAAAATATATTTATATTCGATAATTGAACCCACTTTTACATTGGGCAGCGTAATGGCTTTTTCTTTCCAGTAATTATTGATTTTTTTCTTAAATGCTCCTTGATTTTCCAGCTTGGTTTTTACTACGGTGCCATTTTCGAGATTGTATGTAATTGCATCTGAAAATTCTAATCGGTCTTCGTTTAAGTTTTCATAACCTATATAAAACCGGACTTTTTGATCTGCCCATTTTAATCCTTCTTTTTTGTAAATTTTAATTTTGACCTCACAGACGTGATTTGCCGTAAACCCGGCATCTTTATTATAACTAAAATAAGTTCTGCCTTTTTTAAATAATATGGCCGCTGAAGCGCTGCTGTCTATTGGATGCACTTTTTCCTGAAGTTCGGCAACCGTTACTTTTCCTAATTGATAGTTTTGAGAATTGGCTTTTACGATAAAAACAAAGAAAATTATAGCAATTAAAAATTTTGGCAGCTTCATATTATATCCTTTTTAATACTATTTTTTCACTTTCCTTTGCAATCATAGTTTTATAATATTCTTTGAGCATTTCATATTTTCCTACCGGAAAAATAGCCTCGTTGATTTGATGCACAATTGACAACTGCAATGTATTCCCTGCAACTGCAACATCAAATTTAAAAACTCCCAAATCATCTTCCATAACTAAGTTTAATGATTTTGGCAAATTTTCGACTGTAAAATTAGCCGGAATTTTAATTATGATAGCGTATCGTTTTGCAAAAGGAAATCCAAAATCGACTGGATATTCTCTTTTTTCTTGTCTAAAAGGATTTTTTTCATTTAAGAAAAAAAGCATAGGGTTTATATATATTTTATCTCCAATTATTTCAGAAAGATTTGATCCTGTAAAAGAAAATGATTCTGAAACTGGTTCTGAAATTTCATTTTGATTTATTCTTTTGTAATTACTTACTTCAATTTTGCCGTTTTCATTTTCAATTTTCTCAATATAATTTTCTTCATTCTCTTTAGCTGTTTTTGTCCTAAAATTGAATGCATTATAATCTGAGTATTGTCTTCTTGCTTTTCCTTCTATTTTTCCATCTTCTTTAACATCAAAAATCATAGAAACAAGGTCGTTGGAGTTTTTCTTAGGCATTAGATCTACTGTTTCTGAAGTTCCATCTTTACGAATTAATCTCCCCACCCAGTTTAAATCTCTTAAAGGCAGAACATTTACAGTTGAAAATTCATCTGTTGCATCTAACAAAGCAATTCCTGTTGGAGTTTCTATTCCAGCTATTACATAATTAAAGCCTTGGGTACTAGGAAAAAAATTAATTCCATTAGATCTGGTACTTATTAAAACAGGATTTGCTTCTAAACCTGAGTAACGAAGCATTGCGGTGAGCATTAAATTAATGTCCGCACAATTTCCTGATTTCTCTTTATAAGCCTTTCTTACCCCTTTCTCACACCCATATCCTAAATAATTATTCCATTTTATATTAGATTTTACATAATTAAGAATCGTTACCATTTTATCTTCGGGTTTTGTTTTCCCTTCTAAAAGCAATTTAATATCTTCTTCAAAATAACCTGTTTTATTTAATTCCGGACCAAAATCTTCATATTCATAAATTGTTTTTGCAACCGTTGGCCAATCTGTAGAAAACGATTTAAAAAAACTTCCCGGAATAGAAATGGTTTCTAGTTCGTGGGAAATAGAAGCGCAGTAATTTTTTACATTGTTAACGTAGTCTTCCTCTTTCATGGCTGGCAGATTTTGAAGACAATAGGTCGTTTCCTTTGCTAAATAAGTATAAGTATTACTTGCTATTTGAGTAGTCACTTTTGGAATAAAAAAGCCTGTAATATTTCTTTTAAAAATAAATGCGTCAGGAATTATTGTTTTAAATTCTGAATAATTAACCGGAATACTTTTTTGAAAATCCCAATCTCGAATACCTCCTCCATAGCTTTTAATTTTATATTCGATAACAGATCCTTCTTTTACATCTGGAAAAGTGATTTTTTTCAACCAATAATTTTTATTGTTTTTGTCTATGAATTCACTTTCCGGTTTTAATTTAGATTTTATAATCTTTCCGTCAGCCAAATTGTATGTAAAAACATCTGTTAGACTAATTGTGTTTGATTTTCCAGTCGGAAATGCGAATTGCGCATTAGCCCAATCATATCCTTCTTTTTTGTAAATTTTTATTCGTATCTGGATAGTTGTATGTGAATCACTGTTGTCAATTTTAGAAACTCCTTTACAAAATAAAATTGCTGCAACCGCTCCTGAATCGAGAGGATGTACTTTTTCTTCAAGTTCAGCAATACTTACTTTTCCTAACTCGTAGTTTTGGGATTGTACCTTTACAATAAAAAGAAAAAACAAGATAAATACTGAACTTGAAAATTTCATACTTAGATTCTTTTTAAAACTATTTTTTCTGTCTCTTTTGCTACCATTGCTTTGTAGTATTCTTTTAGCATTTCATACTTTTCAGCAGATACAATTGCTTCGTTTATTTGATGTATAACTGATAATTGTAAAAAATTTCCATTAGCTGCTATATTAAATTTAAAAGCACCAAGGTTATCTTCCATAGTTATAGCAGCCGGAGCAGGTAAAGTTTCAACTGCAAAACCTTCAGGAATTTGAATTGTGATATTATATTTGTCAGCAAATGGATAACTAAAATCTACAGGATATTCTCTAACTTCTTGTGTAAATTGGTTTTTATCTTCTGTAAAAAAGAGCATTGGATTCACATAAATCTTATCAGCAATAATTTCACATAAATTTGCTCCTGCAAAAGAATATGTTTCAATTAAAGGCAATAAAATGTCTTTTTCATTTGTTTTAGAATACTCGCTGATTTCAATTTTATTATTTAGATTTTCAAGTTTTTCAAGATATTCTTCTTCCTTGAAACTACTAATATTATCTCTCGCAACCATTGCATTAAAATCTGTATATTGTCTTCTGGTTTTTCCTGTAACTTTCCCTTCGGCATCAATTGCATAATTCATAAATACATTATCGCCTGAGACTTTTTGCGGCATTAAATCAATCTGCTCAGAACTTCCGTCTTTTCTAATCAAACGACCATTCCAGTTTAATGTTCTTAAAGGAAGGATATTGGGAGTTGAAAATTTATCTGTAGCGTCAAGTAAAACATTTCCATTTGGAGTTTCTACTGCCGCAATAACATAATTAAATGCAGTTCTGTTAGGAAATAATGGAATTCCGTTAGAACGTGTACTTACTAAAACTGGGTTTGCTGTTAGCTCCGCATAACGTAACATTGCAGTAAGCATCAGATTTATATCTGCAATGTTTCCTGTTTTTTCTTTGTATGCCTTTTTAACACCATTATCACAACTATACCCATAATAATCGTTCCATTTTACATTAGATTTCACATGATTAAAAATAGCCCATATTTTTTCTTCAGGCGTTTTTAAACCTGTAAGCAATTTTTTCAAATCATCTTCAAAATAACCTGTTTTATTTAGTTCTGCACCAAAATCATCATAATCATAAATTGTTTTCGCAACAGAATTCCAATCTGATGAGAATGATTTAATTGGACTATGCGGATATTTTGTCATTGATAATTCCTGGCTCAAACTGACAGTGTAATTATCAATATTATTAATAAAGTTTTCATCTTTTAACGCCGGTAGATTTTCTGCAATATATGTTGTTCTTGTTTCTAAAAAGTCTAATTTCTCTTGTGATGTACTTGCACTAACAACTCCGTTTTTACCTTCTCTATAGGTGTAAGAAATAGATCTATTTATTTTCTCCACACTTATTTTTGGACTGATAAATCCTTTAAAACTATTATTATAAACAAAATATTCAGGAACATTCATTCTAAATTCTGAATAATTCACAGGGATCTGATTCTGAAAATACCAATCCCGTGGACTTCCAATACTACAGTTTTTTATTATATAACGAAATTCAACAATAGAACCTTCCTTAACATTTGGCATTGTAAATACTTTTTGAGACCAATATTTATTAATTACTTTTTCAAATTCACCCTCACTTTTTAATTTTGTTTTCTCGACCTTTCCATTAATCAAGTTATATGTTACAGCATCATTCACAAAAACTTTCTCTTTTGTGCCATTGCCCGCTGTATAATATCTTACTTTTTTTGTTGCCCAGTCATATCCTTCTTTTTTATAAATTTTAATTTTAACGGATACTTCTAACTGGGTTGTAAAACCATGATCTTCATCATAATCAAAAGTATTTTCACCTTTTTCAAAGAGTATTGCTGCGACTGCTGATGTATCTTTTGGATGTTGTTTTTGTTTTAGTTCTTCTATAGAAACTTTTCCTAATTTAAATTCCTGCGCATTTACTTTTGAAATAAACAACAATAGAATTGCCAGGCTAAAAATCTTGATTTTCATTATTTTATTTTTGATTTTGGTTAGTTTTTGTTTAATATAATTTTTGCATTGTCGTTTCTTGATACCTGCTCTATAAAAAGACGGTATTCATCATATTCTTTATTTGAATATTTTCCTTTATTAACAAACATAGAGCGTTTGTAAATCAGTTTATTGTTGTCTTTTTTGATAATTTCGGTTTTATATTCTCCAAATTTGCCTTTTAATTCAAAGTTTGAAGGCAGAAATTCTATTGAAAAACCTGCTGGAAGATTGATTTCGATTTCATCTGTATCTAAATATCCACGCTGAATTTGAAATGGATTTTTACGGTTTCTGATTCGTTTTATACTTCCTGTATATTGATTAAAAGCATCAACCACAAACATCATTTTAGTACCGGAAATTGTTCCATAATTTGAAGCATTAATCTGAGCATCTTCAATAAAACGAACATTTTCCTTATCGTTTGTAAAAGTTATTTTGCCCAATTTCAAATTATTGATATTATCCCAATAGTCTTTATAATGTTCTTCTCTTTCATTTGGTTGCATGGTTTCAACTCTTGACTTTGAAGCATATTGACTTCCTTGCGATGCAATTTTTAAAACACCAGAAAAGTTGCCGTTTTCATCAATTGTATAAGTTCCTTTTCCTTCCTGAGTATTTCCTTTATCATCGTAAATTTTAGTACGAACAATTTCTCCCCCTTCTGGTTTTACTACCAAAACATCACGATCATCTGTAAAAATTCCCTGATATCCAAAAGGATCATCCTGACTTGTACATTCTAACCAGATATAATTATTACCGTTTGGAACAGCAAGAATCATATGATTGCCCTGCATCGAAACAAAATCTGACTGAATATCTAACTTATAACGATCTCCGTATAAAATGGTATTATAAGATGGAACATCTACAACCTCAAGAAGTGCTTTTGTATAATTTGATAATGCTTTACAATCTCCATATCCTAAACGATCTACGTCGCTGGCAAACATAGGTTTCCACCCGCCAATACCAACTGCAATATTTACGTATCTGGATTTTTTTTGAACATAATCATAAATAATTTTAGCTTTCTTGACAGGATCTTTTTCGTCTCCTACAAGTGCTTTTATTTTTACTTTTGTTTCTTCGGGTAAAACAGTGGTTCCATTTAAGATTTTCTCTCCGTACCATTTTCCAAATGCTTCCCATGTAGTCGCTTTTCCGTCAACTCCTTCCAAGTGAAAATTTTCTAATCCCATCATAACTTTTGGAAAAAGCTCTCCGTAAGAAGGACTTAAATCTTCTTGTTTCTGAGCCACAATATTTGTTGCTGTATAACTTAAATTAGTATCTGTATCAGCCGTTTTTTTAATATTGAAACCATCAAATCGGAACTCTTTCTTTTTAAATCCCAATTCTTTAGGAAAAGTAACATTCAAAACACATTTCTCAACACTTAGATTATAAGCACTCAGGAAATACCATTGCGGTATAAAAGCTGTATTTGAAGTTTCCGTTTCACAGGTGTAAACAATTGTAAAAGGATATGAGATTGGAGTATAGTCTAAATAAAGTACCCGATTATCTGAAAATAGCGTACTGCCGCTAACTGCACTTTGATCTCTAAACTCTTTTTTCCTGATTTTTTTTATTTCATTTCCTAATGCATCATAAACTACAGCTTCAATACTTTTTATTGAAGTCGTTTTATCATAATGTGCATAGGCATCAATATCATTTAAACCTTTTTCATTTAAAACAGAAACCACTCTTTGGGTTTTGATATTCATACTTCTTTGTGAAGCAATAACAATATCCATTTGATCTAATCGAACAACAGCATTAGCATTTTGTTTAAGACTATCGGCAATAGTAACTGTAGAATAATTAGTCTTCTGGGCAGAAGAAATAAGGGAAAATAAGATAAAAAAAAGCCTAAAACAGGTAGATTTCATTAGTCAGTAATTTCGTCAAATATATATTATTTTTAGAAATTCTTAACATTTGTTGAGTTTATTTTTACTCTCTGTTTTTGCTGTCGATTAAGATCGTTACAGGACCATCATTTAACAAACTGACTTTCATATCGGCACCAAAAATTCCGGTTTGTATCTTTTTGTCAAATTCTTTTTCTAAAGCTTTTATAAAGTTCTCATACATAGGAATTGCAAACTCCGGTTTTGAAGCTTTTATATAAGATGGACGGTTTCCTTTTTTTGTAGAAGCATGAAGTGTAAATTGACTGACAACAATAATTTCTCCGTCAACATCCTGAACCGAGCAGTTCATAACATCATTTTCGTCACCAAAAATTCTCATTTTTATAATTTTTCCGACAAGCCAGTCAATGTCTTCCTGAGTGTCGGCATCTTCAATTCCAACTAAAACTAATAATCCTTTTTTAATGTCGGCTGTTTTTTGACCGTCAACGGTTACTGATGCCTCGGAAACTCTTTGAAGAACAATTTTCATTTTTATTTTGATCTAATGCGGCGTAGTTTATAGGCCACAGATTACACGGATTAAACAGATTTTAAATTCTAGCGTTAGATGCACCGCAGTGGATCTATACATTTGAATACGTTGTGTGATTTTTTTGTTTGGAATTTGGAATTTGAAAAAAATTGGAATTTAATTATTTTCTCGTTTCGTCACTCGCTGCACGATCATCACCATAAATATCAGTACGATAATGCTCCTCATCGCCTTCAAGAATTTTAAGGTAGCTATTGTAACGTGACCATGCAATTTCATCTTTTTCTAGAGCTGCTTTTATGGCACAATGCGGTTCTTCTTTATGGAGACAATTGTTAAACTTGCATTGGTCTTTCAGTTTGAAAAATTCCGGAAAATAACCGCTGATTTCTGATGGTTCCATATCAACGATTCCGAAACCTTTAATTCCCGGAGTATCGATGATTCGCGCATCAAAAGATAAATCATACATTTCGGCAAAAGTAGTTGTATGTTGTCCTTGTTTGCTTTGTTCTGAAATTACAGTTGTTTTTAAATGCAGACTTGGTTCCATCGCATTTACCAAAGTTGATTTCCCAACTCCCGAATGTCCTGAAAACATACTTACTTTTCCAACCATCATTTCTTTAAGTTTATCAACTCCTTTATTTTCTGTTGATGAAATTCGGAGGCATTTATATCCAATTTCGGTATAAATATGCTGTAAGTAAAGCTGATCGTCTAAAGTCTGTTCATTGAGCGTATCGATTTTGTTGAAAATCAAAACAGCTTCAATTCCGTATGCTTCGGCAGTAACTAGAAAACGGTCAATAAAACTTGTTGTAGTTGGTGGATTATCAATAGTAATCAGTAAAAAAACCTGATCAATATTTGATGCAATAATATGAATCTGTTTGGATAAGTTAACTGATTTACGAACGATGTAATTTTTTCTTTCGTGAATTTTATGAATCGTTCCCGTTAAGGCATCCGAAGTTTCTTCTAATTCATAATCGACAATATCGCCTACAGCAATTGGGTTGGTACTTTTAATACCTTTCATTCTGAATTTCCCTTTCATACGGCACTCAATAAAATCACCTTTTTCAGATTTTACGGTGTACCAGCTTCCTGTAGATTTATATACGATTCCTGTCATTCTTTAATTTTAGATTGTAGATTTTAGATTTTAGATTGCTCTTATAACTAAAAAATAAAAGGCAAAATTACGTTTTTAGAATTGAACAACGCAACTTCGCCTTTTAAATTTGAAATCTCTAATTTGAATTTATGAATCTTACCAGACTATTTCAGCTAAAACTTCATTTTCTTTCACTTTTCCAAGCTGAATTGTTTTTAAAGTTCTGGATGTTTTACCTGCCTTAGTTGTATAAATTTCAACCATAATTGTAGCTGGGCCATTTTCAGTTAATTCTGTTTCTCCAAAATAATTGGTTTTAATTTGATATTTACCTTTTACAGCATTTCGAATTATATATTGTTCCGGGCCATAACCTTCTGTAAAATCTTTAGAAAATCTTCCTCCAATTTGTGTTGAAGTATGGCTGTAGTAACATTCTTCATTTGTTGGTTCAATAACATGCAAGTCTAAATCGACATCCATTTGGTTCCAGTTCATAATAATTCGAATATCAACTGGCTTTTTTGTTGTATATTTTTTATCAAGTTTTCCTGTTTTCAAACCTGAATGCTCTGCCATCAATCGATTAATATCCATTAAAATAATATCTTCAACACCTTCATACTGCCCGTCCATTTCTCCGTAATAATTTACTTCCAAAGCTTTAATTAATTGATCAAAAGCTTCCTGATATTTTCCAGCATCTTCAAGAGTCAATGCATAATCTCTTAAACTTTGTGGCTCATGTTCTCTCCATTTTGCAACTTGTTTTGCGGTAAAAACTGTATCATTATAATCTTTCCATTGGCGTAAAGTATAAGTTAGTGTTTTATAAAGCTGATGATTTTCTAAACCTAAATCGGCAATATTACTGATAATCAATAATGCTTTTTTAACATCTCCCTGATTGTAGAAGAAATGCGCCACGTCAAAATAAAAACTTGGATTTCTTTCCTGTGCTTTTCTTAATTCTAAATACAAATCGTATTGTTTTTCTTTTGGAGCTTTTGCTAAAGCTTTTAAATACAATCGATCTGGATTCCAACTTTTTGTTTGGACAACTCCACTATTTGAAGACTGCTTTTTCGTTGTTATTATAATAACTCCATTTGCCCCTCTGCTGCCATAAGAAGCAATTCTCGAAGCATCTTTCAAAACATCTACGGTATCGATATCATCTGACTTTAAATCGGTGAATTCACCCTCATAAAACTGACCATCAACTATAATTAAAGGCTTTTTTGAATCTCCGGCTAAATATCCCTGATCTAGATTTGAATCTTGTGGAATATCTCTATTTTTTGAAATACCTTCTGAAATAGCACCAACAACATCTGATTTTTTTTGAGTTCCATATCCTACAACAATTGTTTCTTGTGATTTAGCAGCATTTGTCTCTCTTTGTATTACTTCACTTCCAACTTTTTTATCTTTTATTTCAGTAACTGTAGGCGCAACAAATTTTACCTGATCAGCTTTTGGCGCAGACGATGCGGGAGATGTCTGAATTACATTATTGTCTTCCTCAATAACCATTTCTGCTGCTGACCCTGCCCCAATCGGTTCATCTATTGTCAAAACAGCATCTGGATCTCCTTTTATAGTTTCACTTCCAATTGTTATATCCGCATCTCTACCTCTTGCCCCTGGCGGCGGTGGCGGTGGTGGCAGTAGAACTTGTCCTTTGTGTTTATACTTAGATGCTATTTTCTGTCCTTTATACTTAATATTTTTTTTCCACCAACTATCTAATCCGTTAAAATAACTGTCTATATTGTCCCAATTACTTTTTTGCTGAGCCAAATTAGTATCGTGTTCCTGTTTTTTAATTCTGTCAAATTCAGCACGTAATTCTGCTGGCGGAATAATATCATACGAAATATAATCGCGAATATCTTCTAAAACAATCAACGAAGTATTTTTAGTAATGATGCCGTATTTCTTTCCCAAAAGTTCAATTTCATCAGCATTTTTAGCATATTCAAAATCAAGATTGGCTATTTTTTTCTGTGCCCAAAGTTTTTCAATATTTACATCATTAGTGTTTTGGATAGTACCATCAAGCGTAATTTTTCTTTCTAAAACAGCTTCATTATTATATCCGAATAATAAAGTGATTTCGTTTTTTGGATTTAAAGAAATTCCCGAAAAACTAAAATTCCCTGAAACTGAAGTTCCTTCTATTGGAAACAAATCAGTCACGGTTAAATTTTCTTTTATTCCTAAAAATTTCAAATTTGTATTTGTCAATTTATCCAAAGCGATTTCAGTATTGATCTGATTTAAATTGATAAAATTACCACCAGTCTGCATTGCTGAATAATTCAGAAAAGCAAAATCAGCAGACACTGAAGAAGTGATAGTATAAATTGTTTTTTTAGTTTTTGGCAGAAGATTTTCACTTAAAGAAGATAATCCATCTGTAAAAAACAAATATTCATCCTGACCAGTAAAATTCAGCTGCGAAAAACGTGTTCCTCCATCGTATTTTGTTTTCTCTAAAACTGCTTTTAAAGCATCCCAATTTCCGTTAGAAACAATATATTCTTGTTGTTTGTCAAAAGTATAATTCAAAAAGCACAGCGTAACTTTTGTGTTTTTTATTTTCTGAAAATACGCATCCAGTAAATTCAATTCTTTCTTTACATCCCTGTTCTGACAGCTTAAAGAATTATCCCAAATTAATCCAATTGAAGCTGGTACCTTTTTGGTCGTTTTATTTCCTTCAATAAAAGTATTTCCGTAAAAATAATGCTGTCCGCCAACGTCCTGCATCAAAACACTCGGAATGCTTTGCTGTATCGGAATTTTTAGCACTATTTTTTCTGCAGGCTGGTAATTTTCTTTTTTAACTGAAGCCTGAAAAGCTTGATTCCATTTTGAAAAGACAATTTCGTTTCCTGAATTCTGAGTAACGGTTGGTGCTATTGAAGTTCCTAAAACCGAAACATTAATTTCAAACTGATCTAATTTTCTCGGAAAACGACTTACCAATTGATACGCCAGATTATCTTTATCAAAAGCCGAAAGTTCTTCTTCGTAACCAATTATTACAGTTCGTTCTCCATTTGGCATTAAAGGATAAATCCTTGTTCTGAAATTATTTCCATCTACTTTCTCCAACAATCCCGGATCAACGCGACGGTGTTCGATTGCTTCAAAAACCTGTTTCCCTTTATTTTTATTTACAGGAACGGCTTCTCTCATTTTTCCATTGATATCAATGGCATATCTTGAAACCGAAACATTTTCCGGTAACGGAAAAATAAGTTCTGCTTCCATCTGTCGAGTTCCAGAATTAAAAAAATGCATTTCGGCAGTGGTGTAAGCGATATTCCCCACAACTTTTACATTGACTAAAAGTTTGTTCATTCTCACTTTTTCAGCATCATCACCTTTAACATTTAGTTCAGGGCTTTGTGCAAAAGTTTTTGTTCCTAAAAACAGTATAAAACAAAATAAAAATTTGAAGTTAACTTGAAACATTGCTGGCATAAAAACATTGGTTTTAGATTTCATAACGTGAAAGTTAAGGTTGTATATTGATATAGAGAACAAAAAACATCAAAAGGTTGGGAGGATAATACTTATTTTCCAAAAAAAATCTCCAAAGCCTTACGACAATGGAGATTATAAAATTTTACGATATAAGTGATATAAGAAAATCTAATAATTGGATTTACAAAAATCAAATAAAACTTATAACATTTATATAACTTATATGGTTTTAGAAAAAATTATGCGTTGAAAATCTTCTCTTGGTGACCAATACTTTCCTGGTGAATTGCTTTGAACATTCTCAAAACAAACTCCTCAGTAAGACCTTTTTTCTCACCTTCTAAAATCATCTTTCCTAAGATTTCGTTCCAACGATTGTTTTGAAGAATTGCAACGTTTGCATCTTTTTTCACCTGACCAATTTCGTCAGCTACTTTCATACGTTTTCCTAACAATTCTAATAAGTTAGCATCAAGAACGTCGATGTTAGCTCTTAGTTTAGTCATTTTTTGGCTGTACTCATCTGTAGTATCATCCGTTTTTCTGATCGTCAAATCTTTGATGATTTGTTTCAAAGCATCTGGAGTAACTTGCTGCGCAGCATCAGACCAAGCATTGTCTGGATCGAAGTGCGTTTCGATAATCATACCATCGTAGTTCAAATCTAAAGCTTCTTGCGTTACTTCAAAAATCATTTTACGATCTCCTGTAATGTGAGATGGATCGATGATTAATGGTAAATCAGGGAATTTATTTTGTAATTCGATAGCAATTTGCCATTCTGGAATGTTTCTGTATTTAGTTTTTTCGTAAGTAGAAAAACCTCTGTGAATAACTCCTAATTTCTCGATTCCAGCCATGTGTAAACGCTCAACACCACCTAACCATAAAGCCAAATCCGGGTTTACAGGGTTTTTAACCAAAACGATTTTATCAGTTCCTTTTAAAGTATCAGCAATTTCCTGAACCGCGAAAGGGTTTGCAGTTGTACGGGCACCAACCCATAAAACGTCGATATCATGTTCTAAAGCTAGTTTACAGTGAGCCGCAGTTGCAACTTCAGTACCCATTAATAAACCAGTTTCAGCTTTAGCTTTTTGTAACCATTTTAAACCAATTTCCCCAACACCTTCAAATCCTCCCGGACGCGTTCTTGGTTTCCAGATTCCTGCTCTGAATACACTAACTTTTGAATCTTTTAATTCGTGAGCAATTTTCAATACTTGATCTTCTGTTTCTGCACTACATGGTCCAGCTATCACAAGTGGGTGATTTAAATTGAAATCTTCTAACCACTTTCTCATTTCTTTTTTATTTTCCATCTTAATTTATAGTTTACTTTTTAATTGTTAATCCGTTTAATATCTCTTTTATTTTATTTGTGCTTTCCATTTCTTCAAAAATGGCGTTGTAATTTTCATCTTTCAACAAATCCCTAAACCTACTGAGATTTGAAATGTATTCCTCTAATGTTTCCAGAACGTGTTCTTTGTTCTGCTTAAAAATCGGTGTCCACATTGCGGGAGAACTTTTTGCTAAACGAACGGTGCTTTCAAATCCACTTCCAGCCATATCAAAAATATCCTGTTCGTCTTTTTCCTTATTCATAACCGTTTTACCCAGCATAAACGAACTAATGTGCGACAAATGCGAAACGTAAGCAATGTGTTTGTCGTGCGAAGTTGGGTCCATATATCGAATCCTCATTCCTATTTCGCTGAAAAGCTTTAACGCCTTTTCCTGCAATTTAAAAGTGGTTTTTTCCACTTCGCAAATAATATTTGTTTTTCCTTTAAACAAACCTTTTATTGCCGCCGAAGGTCCTGAAAACTCCGTTCCTGCTATTGGATGTGTGGCAATAAAATTTCTTCTTTTTGGATGACTTGCTACTGCTTCACAAATTGGCTTTTTCGTCGATCCAACTTCAAAAACAATTGTTTTATCTCCAACCGAATCCAAAACTTTAGGCAAAACCGTGAGCGCCACATCAACCGGAACCGAAACGATTACAAAGTCGGCTTCAGCCAAATCTTCAAAACTTCCTGCTTCGTCGATAACTCCTAAATCAATGGCTTCCTGCAAATGTTTTTCGTTGCTGTCGATTCCAAAAATCGTCGAATCAGGATGTTGGTCTTTGATGTCCAGCACCATCGAACCGCCTATTAATCCTATTCCTATTACGTATACTTTCATTTTACTTCCATCGTTTATTTCCTACTTCCCCTTCTATGTGCTTTTCTATTACTTTTTTCACAACATTATTTGCATTTCTCTCCAGCGTTCTTCTTCCTAATATTCTATGAATAATTTCTTTTATTTCTGTTGCTTCTGCTTCTTTTTTCCATTCTTTTATAATTCTAACTGATCTTCCAAAATATCCATTTTCATCTAAAAATTTTTCAGAAACATAGTCATTGATTTCACATATGAAAATTTCATTTTTAGAATTTCTTACAACAACTATATCACCAATATCCATCCCACTAATCCAGCACCAAATAAAGTAATCACATTGTTTTGGTTCGTAGGTTATATATCTATCTTTAATTAATTCGTTTTTAATTTCATAAACAATATTTCGTATTTGACGTCCTGAAATTAATGCTTTCGGAAAAATTTGTTTTTTAAATTCTATAACACTTTGAAGTTTATTAATTTCTTTTTCTGCACAAACTCCATGTTGGCTATAAATAAATGGATTATCTGTAGAAATATCCTTTATGTGTGTCATTTTATCTGTTCTCAAAAACCAAATATTTCCCATAATATTATATTAAAATCTATCAATCGCTTCTTGTACTTTTTCTTCTTTCACACACAATGAGAATCTGATATATCCTTCACCATTGCTTCCGAAGATTGTTCCCGGTGTAATAAAAATATGTTTCTCATATAATATTTCGTCAATGAACTTTTCTGCTGATGCTATTCCTTCCGGAAGTTTTGCCCAGACAAAAAGACCTACTCCTTCTTTATAAACTTTACAGCCTAATTTCTCTGCTAGTTTTTCTGTTAATTCTCTACGGCGTCTGTAAATTTTGTTTTGGTCTTCAAACCAGGATTTATCACATTTTAAAGCGGCGATTGCGCCTTTTTGAATTCCGTAGAACATTCCGCTGTCCATGTTGCTTTTTACTTTTAGAACCGCATCGATAATTTCAGGATTTCCTAAAACCATTCCTACTCTCCAGCCGGCCATATTGAAGGTTTTGCTTAATGAATTCAATTCTAAAGCCACATCTTTTGCACCTTCAACCTGCAATAAACTCATTGGGTTATCATTCAAAACAAAACTATACGGATTGTCGTTGATCAATAATACATTGTGTTTTTTAGCAAATGCTACCAGTTTTTCAAATAACGCTAAACTTCCTCTTGCTCCTGTCGGCATGTGCGGATATCCAAGCCACATAATTTTTACTTTCGAAAGATCTAATTTTTCAAGAGCTTCAAAATCCGGTTCCCATCCATTTTCTTCTTTTAAATCATAATAAACCGGAACTGCCTGAACTAAATTAGTTACCGAAGTATAAGTTGGATAACCTGGATTCGGAATTAAAACGTGATCTCCTTCATTTAAAAATGCTAATGAAATGTGCATAATTCCTTCTTTTGAACCCATTAATGGTAAAATCTCATTATTCGGGTTCAACTCAACACCAAACTGATCTTTATAAAAATCTGCCATCGCCTGTCTCATTTCCGGTAATCCCTGATAGCTTTGATAACCATGTCCGTTTTCGTCTTGAATTGCTGCAGCGACTGCTTCAATTACTACTTTTGAAGGGCTCAAATCAGGGCTTCCGATTCCCATATTGATGATCGATTTTCCTTCAGACATCAGCTGACGAACTTCTCTCAATTTTGATGAGAAGTAGTACTCTTCAACTGTATCTAATCTTTTTGCTGTTGTAATCATTTTTTTTTATTTCTTTAGGCTTTAAGCTGTATGCTTTAGGCTCTTTTTTAACTTTCTAACTTTGTGGGCTTCGACTTCGCTCAGCCTGACAATTTATTATTTCAACCCTTTGGAATTTAAAAAAATTGGAATTTCCTTTTTAAGGTCTTGTATTTTTATATTCTCCTAATACTTTGAAATATTCTGCCATGATGTTTAATAACGTTTTGGCTTTTGCAAAATCTTCGTATTTCTCAAATGTCACGTCTACGAAGAATGAATATTTCCAAGGTGTTTCAATTTTTGGAAGCGACTGGATTTTTGTCAAATTCAGTTTGCAGTCACTCATAACATTTAAAACTGCTGCCAAACTTCCTCTTTTATGATCTAATTCAAATTTGATTGACGCTCTGTTGATTTCACTTTCCGGCAAAAATGAATTTTGCTTTTTAATGATTACGAAACGTGTCATATTATTTTTAATCGTTTGAATTGATGATGCAATAATATCCAAATCGTACATTTCAGAAGCTGTTACACTTGCAATGGCAGCAACTCCTGTTAACTGCTTTTCCTGAATTCTTCTAGCTGTTTCGGCTGTATCTTTATCCTCGATCAATTTGATATTTGGATATTGTTTCAGGAAATCCATGCATTGCAAAAGTGCCATTGGGTGCGAGTGAACTTCTTTTATATCTTCAATTTTCTGACCTTTTAAAGCCATTAAATTTTGCTGAATGTTTAAATAATGCTCTCCAATAATGTGTAAATTATTCTTGTCAATCAAAGCATAATTCGGAATAATTGGTCCTGCAATTGAATTTTCGATGGCCATAACCGCCTGATCTGATTTTCCGGCAATAAGGCTGTCGATCAATTCTTCAAAAGACAAACATTCATCAATATCCACATTTTCAGAGAAATACTCCTTCACAACCTGATGATGAAAAGATCCTTTAATACCTTGTATTGCAATTTTCGTTGTCATATATTCAAAAAAAAATCCTGATTTGCATCAGGATTGTATATTAGTTTTATTTGTCTTAGAAATATTTCTCAAATAACCATAGCACAATCCTGACTTCTACTAAAGAAGAAATAAAAACTGTTGCTAAAATAAAAACGGTTAGTTGCCATTTTGTTTGTGTTATTTTGTAAATTCTCTGCGAATGTATAAATTATTTTTACTGCACCAAAAAAAATATTGCATTTTATGAAACAAAAAGGGATTTCTTAACAAATTTAGGGCGTTTTGTATGATAATATAAAAATATGGGCTTAAAATGAGATATTTACAATGAGGATTTTCTAAGGGGCTAAGATTCTGAGTTGCTAAGGTTCTGAGTTTTTTACAGCCCTAACCTTTTAGACCAATTTTTAGGAGAACGAGAAGTGTGAAAAATACCAATTACAGATATTTGATCTTTTTCTACTCGATAATGAATTCCATAAGGAAATCTTGAAATAAAATGCATTCTTATATTTTTATACTTCTTTTGAAATAAATCAGGATTTCTTGAAATAGAATCAATTCCTGCTTCCAAACAAAGTTCAAAATCATAAGAAAGTCCAATTCTTTGCTCTTCATACCAAAGAACAATATCTTCGATGTCGAATAAAGCTTCTTTTACAAAATGAAGTTTATACACTTATCGCAAAGATTTTAAATGAGCTTTAACCTCATCCCAAGAATATAATTCTGTTTTTCCTTCTTCTAAATTTTGTATACGAATATCTAATTCCCTTTTTACGTCATCAGAAATTTCCAAATCTTCTTTAGAAACACTGTCCCACAACTGCTCTGCTAAAACAATTTTTTCAGCATTACTATACTTAGATAAGTTTTTGATTTGCATATTATCAGTATTACTAGTATTATCAATATTGCAAATTTAATCAAATTAATTAACTTAAAAGTCTACAATTTACACCAAATCTATCCGCCTCTTCAAGAAATTCCCTAGCCACATTTTCATCTTCAATTTCTAAAATTATTATCTGATCTTCTAAAAGCGTATCAGCATTTGTTTTAGATTCAAGTAAAGACAAACCAAGCTTTTCATATTGCAATTTAGTGAGACATACCACCTGCAATCCGTATCTCCAACTTTCCATTATTACTTTTGCCATAAAATCTTTATATTAAAAAAGCAGCTATCATTACAATAACTGCTTTTATATAATTAAAAAAATCTAAAATCTCAGATCTACAATCTAAAATTATTAAGACCCACACATTTCACAATCCTCAGGATCTGCAGCTTGCGCTTTTAAAAGCATTGCTTTATAATCCTCAACGCTGATTGCTTCAGTTTCTGCAACTAATGATGGAGCTGTTTCTTCTTTTTTATCGTTGTTTAATGTGAATTTAATCGCATCTACAGCCGCTTTTGTTCTTAGGTAATACATTCCTGTTTTTAAACCTGACTGCCAAGCGTAAAAGTGCATTGACGTTAGTTTAGAATAGTTGGCATCCTGCATGAACAGGTTTAGCGATTGAGACTGGTCAATGAAATATCCTCTTTGACGAGACATATCGATAATATCTTTCATCGACATTTCCCATACTGTTTTGTACAATTCTTTTAAATCTTGCGGAATCACATCTATATTTTGAACAGATCCGTTATTACGCATAATTTCTTGTTTCAACGTTTCGTTCCACAAACCTCTGTCTACCAAATCATGAAGTAAATGTTTGTTTACAACGATAAATTCTCCAGACAATACACGACGTGTGTAAATGTTTGATGTATATGGTTCAAAAGCTTCGTTGTTTCCTAGAATTTGTGAAGTCGAAGCTGTTGGCATTGGCGCCACTAGCAATGAGTTACGAACTCCGTGTTCTACCACTTCTTTTCTTAATGAAGCCCAGTCCCAACGGCCTGATAATTCTTCATCTTTCATTCCCCACATATTGTATTGGAATTCTCCTTGTGACATTGGAGAACCAGCAAATGTAGAATACGGCCCTTCTTCTTTTGCCATTTCCATAGAAGCAGTTACAGCAGCAAAGTATAATGTTTCGAAAATCTCTTGGTTTAATGTTTTAGCCTCATCGCTTGTAAACGGCATACGCAACATAATGAAAGCATCTGCTAAACCTTGCACACCTAAACCTACCGGACGGTGACGCATGTTAGAGTTTTCTGCTTCTTTTACTGGATAGTAGTTTCTGTCGATTACTTTGTTCAGGTTACGAGTTACACGTTTTGTAACATTATAAAGTGCTTCGTGATCAAATTTTCCGTTTTCAATAAACATTGGTAAAGAGATTGAAGCCAAGTTACAAACTGCAATTTCATCTTTAGAAGTAAACTCCATAATCTCTGTACACAAGTTAGAAGAACGAATTGTTCCTAAATTCTTGTGATTCGATTTACGGTTTGCTGCATCTTTGTACAACATATATGGTGTTCCGGTTTCGATTTGTGATTCAAGGATTTTCTCCCATAATTCACGAGCGCGGATTGTTTTTCTTCCTTTTCCTCTAAATTCATAATCCGTATACAATGCTTCGAATTCATCTCCGTAAACATCATACAATCCCGGACATTCGTTAGGACACATTAAAGTCCATGTTGAATCTTCCTGAACACGTTTCATGAATAAATCTGAAGTCCACATTGCGAAGAATAAATCTCTTGCACGCATTTCTTCTTTTCCTGTGTTTTTCTTTAAATCTAAAAAATCAAAGATATCAGCATGCCATGTTTCGATATAAATCGCAAAACTTCCTTTACGTTTTCCACCACCTTGATCTACGTAACGAGCTGTATCGTTAAATACTCTCAACATTGGAACAATTCCGTTTGAAGTTCCGTTTGTACCACGAATATAAGATCCGGTTGCACGAACGTTATGAATAGAAAGCCCGATTCCTCCCGCTGACTGCGAAATTTTTGCGGTTTGTTTTAATGTATCATAAATACCATCAATACTATCATCCTGCATTGCCAAAAGGAAACAAGAAGACATTTGAGGTTTTGGAGTTCCTGCGTTGAACAACGTTGGCGTTGCGTGTGTAAAGAACTTTTTAGACATTAAATCGTAAGTTTCAATTACCGATTTTAAATCGTCTAAGTGAATACCAACTGAAACACGCATTAACATGTGCTGCGGACGCTCTACAATTTTTCCGTTTATTTTAAGAAGATAAGAACGCTCTAAGGTTTTGAAACCAAAATAATCGTAATTAAAATCTCTTGTATAAATGATATGAGAATCTAAAAAAGCAGCATTTTCCTGAATCACTTTAAATACGTCATCAGCAATTAATGGTGCATCCTGACCATTTCTTGGATTTACGTAGTGATACATATCTTTCATCGTTTCTGAGAAAGATTTTTTTGTATTTGAATGTAAATTAGAAATCGCCACACGAGCTGCTAATTGTGCATAATCTGGATGTGCAATAGTCATAGATGCCGCAGTTTCTGCCGCAAGATTATCCAATTCAGAAGTAGAAACTCCATCATACAATCCTTCGATAACTCTCATTGCTACCTTAACCGGATCTACAAGCTCATTCAGGCCGTAACACAATTTTTTGATTCTTTCTGTAATCTTGTCAAACATTACAGGCTCTCTGTGTCCATCTCTTTTTACTACATACATAAGCTTACTTTTTAAAGTTATTGAATAAATGAAAGTAACTAGAAAACGAATTCCAGTCCTTAAACATTGCGTGTTTTTAAATTATTTTTCGAGAATTACAGGATTCTCAATAGTTGTCCTTTCCCAATTTGAATATCAAACCGAAAAGCCGTTAAAATTGCTATTAAATCTCCGATTTGGGTGATAGAGATTTAACCTAAAATGTTCTGTAAAAATTAATCCGGGCTTTAGATAAAATTATCCCGAATTAAAAAAATGCTGTTGTTCTAAAAATCTGCGTCAAATGAAATTTTTTGAGCATCGCTGTCTGTGTTCATCACACCAGATTTTTGATACTCGGCAACACGTTTTTCAAAGAAATTAGTTTTTCCCTGAAGAGAAATCATGTCCATGAAATCGAATGGATTTGCAGATCCATATACGCGCTCGCAACCTAATTCAACCAAAAGTCTATCTGCGACGAACTCCAGGTACTGTGTCATTAAACCTGCATTCATTCCAATTAAACTTACCGGAAGAGATTCTGTTACAAACTGTCTTTCGATATCCAGTGCATCAACAATAATTTCTTTGATTCTGTCTTTTGGTACTTTGTTTACCAAATGGTGATTGTGCAAGTGAACTGCAAAATCACAATGTACGCCTTCGTCACGAGAAATCAACTCATTAGAAAAAGTTAAACCTGGCATTAAACCACGTTTTTTCAACCAATAAATTGAACAGAAAGCACCTGAGAAAAAGATTCCTTCAACAGCAGCAAAAGCAATAAGTCTTTCTGCAAATGAATCAGACTCGATCCATTTTAAAGCCCACTCTGCTTTTTTAGCAATTGCAGGGAAAACTTCTAAAGCATTAAACAATTCTGCTTTTTCTGCTTCATCTTTTACATAAGTATCAATTAATAGAGAATAGGTCTCACTATGAATATTCTCCATCATGATTTGAAAACCGTAGAAAAATTTTGCCTCAGCATATTGAACTTCATTTACAAAGTTCTCAGCAAGGTTTTCATTTACGATTCCGTCAGAAGCAGCAAAGAATGCTAAAATGTGTTTAATGAAATATCTTTCGTCATCATTAAGTTTATTGTTCCAATCTGTCAAGTCCTGATGCAAATCGATTTCTTCAGCAGTCCAGAAACTAGCCTCCATTTTTTTATACCATTCCCAAATATCATGATGTTTGATAGGAAAAATAACGAAACGATTTTTATTTTCTTGTAAGATTGGCTCTACTTGTGACATGACAAATTTTGTTAAATTTTTATACTGAAACTTTACTAATTCAGTAGACTACAAAGATTGTCATTTCACGCCAAAAATGAAAGCCAAACTTATTCACAATTTGATGTAGTTTTTAACAAAGGTTAAAATTTGAAACATTTTTCATACAATAATTAATTTACTGTAAATGAACACATTAAATACATCAATTACACCTTGAAGCCCCGTAGAATATAGACTTTTAAATATAAAAAGCAAGAAATTTTAAATTGTTTTAAAAAGTTTTTTTTGAGGTAAAACTTTATTTTTTTGAGTCAAAACAGACCTTCTCAAAAAGGTATTTTTTACACTTTAATCTTTAAGAATTTTTAAGTTCCTGAGCTACCTTTTCAAGTTCTAAATACCAGTCTTCACCAAAACGACGAATCAAGGCTTCTTTCACAAATTTATAAACTGGAACTTCTAATTCTTTTCCTAAAGAACAAGCATCATCACAAATATCCCATTTGTCATAATTTACGGCGGCAAATTCTGTGAAGTCTTTTACACGAATTGGATATAAATGGCAGGAAACCGGTTTTTTCCAATCTACGATTCCTTCATTATAAGCCTGCTCGATTCCGCAAAGCGCGGTTTTTCCATCAAAAATAACATAAGCACAATCCTTATTATCGATAAGCGGCGTTTCAAGATCGCCGTCGGTTCCTTTAACCCAGGTTCCCTGTGCTTCGATTGCAGCAATTCCTTCTTTTCTTAAAAAAGGTTTCACTTTTGGATAAATTTCCTCTAAGATTTTAGTTTCTGCTTCATTCAAAGGCGCGCCCGCATCTCCATCAACACAACAAGCCCCTTTACAAGCTGACAAGTTGCACACAAATTCTTTTTCCAGAATATCCTCTGAAACAATAGTTTTCCCTAACTGAAACATGATAATAAAATACGCTAATTTATAAAGTGCAAAGATAGTCAAAGAAAACGGATAAAAAATTTACCGCAAAGATTCACAAAGGCTTTCACAAAGATTCGCAAAGAATAATTCAGTTTTTACTCTTTTCGCAATTTTAGCTTTGTGAATCTTTGCGAGAAAACTTTGCGATACTCTGCGGCAAAAACAATAATTGTTACAAATATCACTTTTTTAACCACAAAACCATGTTTTTATAACAAAAGTGAATTGTACCGAAAAAACACCTAACTTTATTAACTACTTTTGCAGCAGTTTTTTAAACCCTTAAAATCAAAGCGATATGTTAGATATAGACTTCAAAGAAATCATTACAGTAAGCATGGTACTTTTTGCCGTAATTGATATTGTAGGTTCAATTCCAATTATCGTGAACTTAAGAGCAAAGGTTGGACACATTGAATCCGAGAAAGCTTCGATTGTTGCGGGAATGATTATGATTGTTTTTCTTTTTGTTGGAGAAGGATTATTAAACCTTATTGGTATTGATGTTCATTCATTTGCTGTTGCCGGTTCTTTTGTATTGTTTTTCCTGGCTTTAGAAATGATTTTAGGAATCCGTATTTATCGTGACGAAGAGCCGGGCTCTGCCTCTATTGTGCCATTGGCATTTCCATTAATCGCCGGAGCGGGAACTATGACTACTTTACTTTCTCTTCGATCTCAGTTTCATACTATTAATATAATCATTGCCATTTTACTTAATATTATATTGGTTTATGTTGTTTTGAAATCTTCTAAAAAAATCGAAAATTTACTAGGAGAAAACGGACTTGGCGTGGTCCGCAAGACATTTGGAGTGATACTTTTAGCAATTGCTGTTAAATTATTCGCTGCTAATGTTAAAGGTTTGTTTGTCTAAGATTTATTTTTATACTTTTACCCCCATTAAATTTATAAAATACAACTTTAAGGCATTTTTTATTAGAGTTTTACTTTGATATTTTTATACAAACAAAACAACCAATATGAAAATCTTCACTTCAATCTTAGTGCTTTTAGCATTAGCTTTAATTGTGTTTAATATTACGCTATTAGACTTTACAAATCCTTTTCAAGGAGACAGTATGGTAGCTTTTATTGGAATCGCAGCTTCATTTTGCGCCGTGTTGATTCTTTTGATTTTTAGAATTTCAAAAAGAATTGAAGAAAAAACAAACGGTCGATAATATATGTTTGACGTTTTAATTATCGGCGGGGGTGTATCAGGCATGTCTTGTGCCTTAGTTTTGGGATCTGCTAAAAACAAAGCTTTTGCTACCGACAAAAAAATCGGAATTTTTACTCATCAGAAAAACTCTTCTTTACAAGAGGCAATTTTCTACAACGCTTATGGCATTACGCCAGGCAAATTAGGTTCTGAATTACTTGAAGAAAGTACGCAGGATTTAGCAGCATCTTATCCGCATATCGAACAGATTGCAAATGAAAAAGTAATTAAAGTAGAAGGTTCTTTTCCTTCGTTTACTGTTATTACTAACAAAAACTCTTATCAAACAAAAAGTATTGTTGTGGGAATTGGTTCTGCCAATACATTTGATATTGAAGGTTTGACAAAATATATTGAACCGCATAAAAAAGCACTTCCGGAAAAACAGCGTATTCAGCTTAAAAACGAAGATCATAAAGTTGCTGACGGCATTTATGTTATTGGAACTTTAGCTGGCTGGAGAAGTCAATTGGCGATTGCTGCTGGAAGCGGCGCTGCTGTTGCCACAGATATTCTAACTTTATGGAATAACGGAATACAGACTCACTCGCACGACAGCATTCGATAAAATTATTAAACCATATAAGTTATATAAGTTCATATTATACTTTGCGTATAAAAATTAAATGAACTTATATAACTTATATGGTTTAAAAAAATATTTTATGTTAGGCTACTTTACCGAAACGATCTGTGTTACTTTGATATGGTTTTCGTCGTCTGTTTTCCAGATTTCTCCTTTTAATGACACTACATCTCCAATTTTTAATTGTTTGTAATTTTGCGGACCGCCAACATTTACAATGCTGATTGTTGCAAAATATACTTCTTTTGTGTCAGTATTAATTTTTGCCGTGTAACCATCTTTTCCAGATTCTATTGATTCTACTTTTCCTGAAACTGCACTATTTTTATCATTTTTCATAGTTGTACAAGAGATTACAAAAGTCATTAAAACGACAAGGAAACTTATTCTTTTTAGATTTTTCATGTTTGAGATTTTAACAACGAAGTACGCTAATATTTATGCGATGTTCGCTAAGTTTTGTTTTATGTTACTATTAAGTTTCCTTTCAAAATTTATGCCAGCTGAACGCAGCTTCCGGCAATAACTTTTAAATTACCATCAAATTGTTTCCAGACTCTTATGTATTTCAAAACGCCATTAATGGGATTATTGTCGTAAGTTCCTTTTAATGAAACAGAAACAGCAACTACAGCAGCATCACCTATAATATTTATAATTTGGTCTGAAGCTTCGAGAGAATCAACTTTCATTTTCCCCGAACGATAGGAATTTAAATCAAATTCTTTTGTGATGGTTTCTCCAGTTGGTAAATTAAAAAGCAAATCGTCGTGAAGAATTCGTTCTAAAACAGAAACATCAGCGTTTTTAATTGCGGTTAAAAGTTCAATTTCGGCATTTACAATTAGATCTTTTTCCATCAAATTAGAATTTTAAGGATTATTTCTTCGGATTCAAAATTGTTTTAATCATGGCATCATCTTTTAAAATAACATCATAATAATACATTTCACCATATAACTGGCGGGCAAATTCAGCCGTAATATATCGGTTTACCAATGCTTTGGTTTTGTCTAATTTAAGATCTAAACCAGTTAGTAAAATATAGTTTTTAAACTTTTTGAAATAAGCATCAGAGCTTTTCATTTTTTCCAAAAACTCATTGAACTTAAGTCCTGCAAAAGCATTTCGGTTTTTATCTAATTCTTCAAAAACAAAATGGCCAACGATTCCTGTTTGAAGCAAATAAGCCACATTTTCGTTTCCGTGCTCTGCTTCCATCGGAACAAAAACATCCGGAACGATTCCGCCGCCGCCGTAAACGATTTTACCTTTTGGCGTTTTAAATTTTAAAGAATCGGCAACTTTTATGCTGTCTTTTGCATACAATTCGCCAGAATTTATTCTTGATTCAGATTCTTTAAAGTATTCTTCATTTCCTTTTTTATACGGTTTTTGAATTGATCTTCCGGTTGGCGTGTAATATCTCGCAACCGTCAAACGAACGGCAGATCCGTCGTTAAAATCCATTTCGCGTTGTACTAAACCTTTTCCGAAAGAACGACGTCCAACAATTGTTCCGCGGTCGCTGTCCTGAATTGCTCCAGCCAGAATTTCACTTGCAGAAGCACTGTTTTCATTAATTAAAACATATACTTTTCCGGTTTCAAAACTTCCAGCTTTTGTAGCGTATGTTTTTTCAGTTGTTCCGTTTTTATTTTTGGTAAAAACGATCAGCTGTTTGTCTTTTAAAAATTCATCAGCAATTGCAATCGCTTCTTCCATATAACCGCCGCCATTATCACGTAGATCAATTACAAGCGACTGAATTCCTTTTTGTTTTAAGCGTGTTAAACCGGTTTTGAATTCATTAAAAGTGGTTTCGGCAAAACGATTGATTTTGATGTAACCCGTATTATTTCCAATTAATAAAGAAGCATCGACACTTTTTATCGGAATAACATCTCTTTTAATTTTAAACTTCAGTTTCTTTTGTTCTGATTTTCTAAAAACGGTCAGTTCAATTTCAGAACCTTTGATTCCTTTTAATTTAGAAAACAAGCTGTCAGACGGCAATCTTCTTCCGTACAATTTGGTTTTTCCGGCATATAAAATTCTGTCCCCCGATTTTAGTCCTGCTTTCGCAGAAGGCCCATTTTCGACTGGTTTTATAATCGCAACAGAATCTTTGTACATATAGAAATTGATCCCGATTCCCACGAAATCACCTTTCATGCTTTCGGCAACTTCGGCTTGTTCGCTTGGCGGAATATAAACAGAATGCGGATCTAATTTTGAGAGTATATTATCGACTGTAAGGTTTACAATCGAATCTGTGTTAACGCTGTCAACATATTCGGTATTGATAAAATCAATGAGTTTATTCAGCTTGGTTTTGGAGTAATTTTTAGCAAAAAGCTGATCATCTGCGGAAGAGTTTGTTAAACTTCCGATTACGATTCCGATGGCAAGAGTTGCCCCGATAATCATTGGCAGATATTTTGGATTAAATTTCATTATTCTTCTAAAACAGGAATATGTTCGACTTCGATGCCTGCTTTTATTAAAAATTGAATTCCCGAATCATCGCGGTATCCATCCTGATACACCACTCTTTTTATCCCGGATTGGTGTATTAATTTACTGCATTCTTTGCAAGGCGAAAGTGTAATATATAAGGTTGCGCCTTCACAAGACTGCGTTGATCTTGCTACTTTTAGGATTGCATTTGCCTCGGCGTGTAAAACATCCCAGCGTGTTAATCCTTCTTCATCTTCGCAGCAATTTTCAAATCCCGATGGCGTTCCGTTGTAGCCGTCAGAAATGATCATTCTGTCTTTTACGATAATAGCTCCAACTTGTTTTCGCTTGCAGTAGGATAATAAACTCCATTCTTTAGCGATTCGCAAATAAGCTTTATCATATTTATTTAATTTTTTTACTTCCATTTATTTTATCTGTTCCAAATTGGACTTTCAATAATCATCGGAATTACAACTCCAATAATAAAAGCTGACATTACCAGTGCCCAATCGCGTTTTGAAAAACGAAATACTGTTTGTACAATATAAGAGATTACTAAAACGACAAATACAACTACCAGCTGTGCGGCTTCAATTCCTAAAGCAAATTCTCCTAAAGGCAATAATTTTGAACTTGCCGATCCTCCCAAAATTGTTTTAAAATAGTTTGAGAATCCAAGTCCGTGTATAATTCCAAAGAACAAAGTCACAAAAAACACCACATTCACACCGTCATTTTTAGTTGCTTTTCCTGCAGTAAAAAGATGGTACAATGCCGTAATTAAAATCGTAATAGGGATTAAAAATTCAACGATATTTACTTTTATGGCAATTATTCCGAAAACAGAAAGTATTAAAGCTAAGGTGTGTCCAATTGTAAAAACGGAAACCAAAAGCAATATACGTTTCCAGTCTTTAAATGAATATGGAACAGTTAATGCGATTAAAAAAAGAACGTGATCGTAAGCGTTGATATCTAATACATGCTTTAATCCTATTTGAAAATAAATCCAAAATTGCGACATACGGGTAATACTATTAAATGATTAGGGGTTGTAAACTTACGATTTATTTTGAAGAATTTACGATGCGGATTCTTAAAACAATAAGTAAAAATAAGTTAAATTTATGAGAAATTTAAAATCGTTAAATTAAAATAAGATTTATCTTTGCTCAATAAAAACTTATTTTAATTATGCCATTTTCAGAATTATTTGATAACGAATTCAAACAAAGAAACAGAGGTCATTTCTCTGCAATTGTGCGTGTAGCGTTTGCTGACGGAAAAGTAAGTCCAGAAGAAAAAGACTTTTTGGACAAATTAGCTTCAAGATTAGAGATTTCAGAAGAAGAATATACTGAGATTCTTAAAAATCCTTTGAAATATCCAATAAATCCGCCGTACTTGTACTCGCAGCGATTAGAGCGTTTGTATGATTTGGGAAGGATGATTCATGTTGATCACCATTTAGGAGATCAGCAGGAAGTAATGTTAACCCGCATGGGATTAGCTTTAGGATTTACTCCAGGAAACGTAAATTATATTATTAGAAAAGCTTTGTCTTTAATTGACAAAAAAGTTGATTTAGATACTTTCCTTTTCGAAATGGAGAATATGAACAAATAATATTTAGTTTGCAGTTTTCAGTCACATTTTACATTTTGTGCTGAAACTTCATGCTTATATCAAATTATAAACCCGACGGATTTTAAAAAATCTGTCGGGTTTTGTTTTTTAGCAAACCTATAATGCAAATTTGGTTTTGCTTAATTTCGAAATATTTCTTTATTCAACTGGACTGAAGTCCAGCCCTACAATATAATTCGTTCCTTCGGAACTTTAACAGAGCCTTTGGCTCGATCCTGTTGTAGGACCGGACTTTAGCCCGGTTTTACATATGAGAATGCGAAAAATTATAAACCCGACAGGTTTTTCAAAATCTGTCTGGTTTTGTTTTTTAGCAAACCTGTAAATGCAAATTTAGTTTTGCTTAATTTAGAAATATCTCTTCATTCAACTGGACTGAAGTCCAGCCCTACAATATGGCTCGAGCCAAAGGCTCTTTTTAAAGTTCCGAAGGAACGAATTATATTGTAGGGCCGGACTTTAGTCCGGTTTGACATGTGAGAATACGAAAAATTTCAAACCCGACAGGTTTTTAAAATTTGTCGGGTTTGTTTTTTAGCAAATCTGTAAATGCAAATTTGGTTTTGCTTAATTTCGAAATATCTCTTCATTCAACTGGACTGAAGTCCAGCCCTACAATATGGCTCGAGCCAAAGGCTCTTTTTAAAGTTCCGAAGGAACGAATTATATTGTAGGGCCGGACTTTAGTCCGGTTTGACATGTGAGAATCCGAAAAATTTTAAATCCGACAGATTTTAAAAATCTGTCGGGTTTGCTTTATCTGAAAACTGCGACTGTGACTGTAAACTGAATACTGAACACTGAACACTGAATACTTACTCCGCAGTCGCCATAAATTCCTCCGCTTTTTCTACCATATTATAGCTTCCGCAGAAAAACGGAACTCTTTGGTGCAGTTCTGATGGCTGAATTTCCATAATTCTTCCAAAACCGTCCGTAGCTTTTCCTCCGGCTTGTTCAGCCAGAAATGCCATTGGGTTACATTCATATAATAAACGCAATTTCCCTTTTGGTGCTTTTGAACTTGTTGGATAAAGATAAATTCCTCCTTTAATCATATTTCTATGAAAATCGGCCACTAAACTTCCTATATATCTTGAAGTATAAGGGCGGTCTTCTTCTTCACGTTGACAATATTTGATGTAGTTTTTTACTCCCTGCGGAAAATGAATATAATTCCCTTCGTTTACAGAATAGATACTTCCGTCTTTTGGAAACTTCATATTAGGATGCGAAAGGTAAAATGTACCAATTGCAGGATTTAATGTAAATCCGTTTACGCCATAACCAGTTGTATAAACCAGCATTGTCGAAGTTCCGTAAATTACATAACCGGCTGCAACCTGATTAATTCCCGGCTGTAAAAAATCTTCGATTGTTACCGGAGTTCCTATTGGAGTTATTCTTCTAAAAACAGAAAAAATAGTTCCTACAGAAACATTTACATCAATGTTTGAAGATCCGTCAAGCGGATCCATTAAGATCACGTACTTATTATTATGACTGTTGTCGCTCCCCTGAACAGTTATAAAATCGTCGTTTTCTTCAGAAGCAATACCACAGACAATCTCACGGTTTATTAACGTCTGGATAAATACTTCGTTTGCATAGACATCTAATTTTTGCTGGTCTTCTCCCTGAATATTCTGTTCGCCTGCGGCGCCAATAATATCCACCAATCCAGCTTGGTTTACTTTGTGATTGACAACCTTGGCTGCCAAACGAATTGAGTTGATGATACGGGAAAGCTCTCCCGACGAATACTGAAATGCTTTTTGGTTCTCAATAATAAACTCTCCCAGTGTTTTATTGCGTTCTTCCATTACTATATCGTTGTAGTTTTAATTTTAAGTCACAAATATCGTTTATTTTGTGAGAATGATTTAAAAATTATTTCGTTAGTTTGCTACAATTGTATATTTGCTAATTAAAGACAAAAAGAATGCAGTAAATACATTTTTTTTTGGCTAATATGCAGTTAATAATAAGAATAAATGAATTGCTTCTAAAGAAAGTGTGCTTTGAATAGTTTTAAAATACAAAGCAATTTTATGAAGCTCAAATAAATAAATTATGAATATTAGAAAAGGAAATCCTGAGGACATGAAATCGGTTTTGGGATTAATTCAGGAGCTGGCAATATTCGAAAAAGAACCTGATGCTGTAGTCATTACAGAGGAAGATTTAGTACGTGACGGATTTGGAGAAAAACCACTTTTTCAGGTTTTTGTAGCTGAGATTGATTCAAACGAAACCGAAACAGGAAAAGAAATAGTAGGAATTGCATTGTTCTATTACCGCTACTCGACCTGGAAAGGAAAAACAATACATCTTGAGGATTTAATTGTGAAGGAAAAAATGCGCGGTACCGGTTTAGGATCTGCACTTTATGCCGAAATAATGAAACAGGGAAAAAGAGATAATGTTAGAAGAGTGGAATGGAATGTTTTAGACTGGAATACTCCGGCCGTTAATTTTTACAAGAATTCCGGCGCGAGAATTCTTGATGGCTGGCAGGTTGTTCAAATGGATGAAACAGGAATTGATTCGTTCTTAGAAAAATTATAAAAATTAGTTTGCCACGAATTTCACGAATTAGCACGAATTAAATTAGTGGAAATTCGTGAAATTCGTGGCAAACCGACACAGATTGTAAAATCATTTTAATCCTTATAATCTGTGGCAAAAAAACATAAAAAAATACCAGATTTCATTCAATCTGAAATCTAAAATTAAAAATCTAAAATTAAAAATGAGAGTATTTAAATTTGGTGGTGCATCGGTAAAGGATGCTGAAGGAATTAAAAACGTATACGACGTTTTACAACAAGTGGGTTATGAAGATGTGATTTTGGTCGTTTCGGCAATGGGGAAAACCACAAATGCTCTTGAGGTTGTAATCAAGAATTATTTTGAGAAATCGGCAGAGTTGAATTCATCTGTACAAGAAATAAAAAAATACCACAATCAAATATTATTAGATTTATTTGATGATGAAAAACATGCTGTATTTGCTGCAGTTAACGAGCAGTTTTTAGAATTAGAGTATTTCCTGGCACATAATAAATCGCCAAACTACAATTTTGTTTACGATCAGGTTGTAAGTTTTGGAGAATTGATTTCTACAAATATTTTAAGTCATTATATGAATTTCAGAGGAATTCAGACGCAATGGCTTGATGTTCGTAATTTCATTAAAACTAATGCAAATTACAGAGATGCAGAAGTTGACTGGGAAACGACTCAGCAAAACATCAGCAAAAATGTACCAAGAAAACAACTAAATATCACACAGGGATTTTTAGGTGCCGATGAAAATAACTTCACCACTACTTTAGGCCGTGAAGGTTCTGATTATACTGCGGGAATTTTTGCTTACTGTTTAAATGCCGAAAGTGTTACAATTTGGAAAGACGTTCCGGGAGTTATGAATGCTGACCCGCGTTATTTTGAAAATGCAAGTTTGTTAAACCAAATTTCATATCGTGAAGCGATCGAATTAGCGTTTTACGGAGCAACGGTTATTCACCCAAAAACATTACAGCCTTTACAGAAAAAAGAAATTCCGTTATACGTAAAATCATTTATCAATCCATTATTAAAAGGAACTTGTGTTTCTAAAGGCGTTGATTTGGAGCCGCAATATCCTTGTTTTATTGTAAAGAGAGAACAGCTTTTGATTTCGCTTTCGTCTATTGATTTCTCTTTCATTATGGAGGAAAACATTAGTGAGATTTTTGGATTATTCCACGAATTCAAAATCAAAGTAAACCTGATTCAGAATTCTGCAATTAGTTTTTCTGTTTGTGTGGAAGATAAATTCGGAAACTTTAATGAATTGAATGCGATTCTTTCGAAAAAATTCAAAGTAGATTACAGCGAGAATGTAACACTTTATACGATTCGTCACTTTACAGAAAATGCTGCACAAACGGTTGAAGAAAACAAAGAGGTTTTATTGAAACAAGTAAGCCGCGAAACCATGCAGATTGTAACTAAAGAACTAAATTAATACTTTAAAAGGTAATTATTAAAATTCAGATATTTTTTGAAAAGGCTTCACTTTATTGTGAAGCTTTTTTAGTTTTTGCCTTTATTCAAATATTTAATAATTGTTTTTAAATCTTCAATTTCCAATTCATATTTCTTTATTATTTTTCTGTAAATGCTTATCATCGCAATTTCTGTTTGACGTTCTGTATTCATTAAACTTTCATAAGTAGCAATACCTAATTCTTTTTTAACTAAGTCTTCTGGAGTTATCTCAAAAACCTGACAGATTTTATTAAAATGAATTGCCCAAGAGGTACTTTCTCCTCGCTCCATCCTTGCATAAGCAGACTGCGAAATATTTAAATGATCTGCAACCTCTTCTTGTGACATATTTTTGGCTTTACGCAACATTTTTAAGTTATTTCCTATAATTATATTCATAATTAACATTTTTACAAATATAAACATAGGAAACGAATTACAATTAACCAAATTTAGGTTTTAAATAACCGATTTTAGACTAAGATTTTTCCTAAACTGAAATTAAATTTGTTGACAGGTATTTCTAGTACTTAAAAATCTATTTCTAATTTTTAATCAAATGCTTATGAAAAATTTAAAATTAACACACTTAACTATTATGATGCTTTTAATCTTATTTTCTTCTTGTGAAGAGAAAGATTCTATGGAAAATGATAATACTTTAAAAAAGGTAAATTATTCTGAAATTAAAGAAGATGCATCGGCAAATATTTCTATCCTGCAACAAAAAATTGGAAACAAAGGAGCAATAGAAAATGATCTGAAAAAATATTTTAAAGTTGGAGAACAATCATTAACGAATCCCGAAAGATCATCAAATCAAACAGTTTTTAAAATTACTTTAGCCCCACATTATGATATTAATGAAGCCGCATTCATGCTGGATTTCTATCAAGATCTTGCTAATAGCTATGATGAAAATATCTTAAACTTGCTCGATAATAAAAGAATAGCTCTCAAAAAATTATCATTCGATTCTAGTTTTAAAGAAGAAGTAAATCTCATTATTGATGTAATAGAAGAAACCACACTAAAAATCTATCCTCTACTATATAAGAAAAGCTCACCTTACTCTAAAACTACAGGATTTTGGGATTGCATGGAAGGAAAAGGAAAAGATATTTCGAGAGGCATAGCAACAGGAGCAATAACAGGAGCGGTTTCAGGGGCTTACACAGGCGCAACAGGAGGTACTGTAGCTTTTCCGGGAATTGGAACTGCAGCTGGAGCAATAGGTGGAGCTGTTTTCGGAGCAGCTGCAGGTGCCGTAGGTGGGGCTACCACCGCAACAGTTTGGGCTGCGGTAGATTGTTGGCCAGAGGCAAAACCTTTACTAGAAAAATTTCCTGAAGATCGTTTAGAATTAGATCAACAAGATATTAAGTTCATTAATAATGTATTAGATTCTTATCCAGAAACAAAATTAACTTTTACATTATAAAATGCGATTTTTTAAAAACAAATATACTTTCCCTATATATTGGCGCTTTTTGTATATAATTATAGGAACATTATTATTTTTTTGGGCTTACTTTTTTTCTGATAAGGAGTTTACTAAAGAAACTGTATTCAATCATCGAAAAGATCCAGAAATGTATTTTTGTTTATTATATTCCTTAGCTTCAACTATCTTTATACACTATTTTGTGGTTTTTTGGTTTAAGCCAAAAAACCACAAAATGAAATGGTAAATCAAAAACAAAGATTTCACTGAAGTGAAAATCTTTGTTTTTTTACCTCGCTCTATTATTCTCAGACTGCTCAATTTCAGTTTTTTTATAATTTGTCTTTTTTGAATTCCCGAAACTATAGGTTACAATCAGCTTAAAATAATTTGTGGTATACGTTCGGTGATAATAAATTTGAGTCTGCCCCACTTCATAATCGCCCGAAACCATAAACTTGTGAAAGATATCATTTGCCGTAAAATTTAGTTTTAAGGCATCTTTAAAAAAGTTTCTTTCGATTCCTAACGTTAGTGTTGAACGAGAATTGTCACTTCGTAATCCGTAACTTTTATTGCCTAAATACCAGGCTAATAATTGCACTTTAAAAAGATCCGGAATTGTAAAAGTATTATTCGAATACAAATAGATTTGCGGTTTAACCGGACCCGTAGCATATTCATAAAAATCGTCTATTGCTTTCGTTAAATTCATACTTACGGTATTAGTAGAATTCCACCATTTAACATTGAAAGATCTGGAAAGTGAAGTAAAAAAGGTGTGCTCTTTTTCTAAATTTAATGATCGCAAAATATAACTGTTTGGCGTATCGCCTCGCAAAGCAGCGCCAGAAATAGGATCAATTTTATAAGTATAACCCATTTTAAAATCAAATTTCTTGTACATCGTTCCAATTTCAAAAGCGTGCACTTTTTCAGGAAGTAAATTTGGGTTTCCTTCAATTGTCGTAAATGGGTCCTGATAAATAACATACGGATTCAAAGCCTGATATCTTGGTCTCGTAATTCTGGAAACATAAGAGAAATGCCCTTTCCAATCTTCTGAAAAATCAAAATTCAAAAGCAGGTTTGGAAAAAAGTTACTGTAGTTCTTTCCGAATTTCTGAATTCCGTTTGCATTCGTGTACAAATCATAATTAGTTCTTTCGGCTCTGGCTCCTACCGAAAAATTGACTTTTTCGCCCCATGTACTTCCAAAAGTAAAATAGGCGGCGGCAATTTTTTCGTTGTATTTAAAATCACTCGAAAGCTCGTCATCCGGTTCAAAAATCATATCATCAGCATTGGCGATTAAAAAATCTGTTCCTGATTTTATGGTGGCGTAACTGTATTTTGCACCCATTTCGAGTTTGGTATTTTCTTTTATTTTCTTCGAATAATCGGCTTGAGCAGCGACAATATTTATAGTACTTCCCACATTATTTTTAAGGTATTTCTGAATGTTGCTTTCATCAACCAAACTGTTTTCTTCAATAAAATCTCTTATCGTTCCGTTGTAATTGGAATATTGCGTTCCTATAAATAACGACGAACCTTTTGAATCTGTGATCAAATTATAATTCAGGTTTACAAACTGATTTAGCAAAACATCATTTTTTGCAATATCTGTGGCATAAAAACTGTTTCCGGTATTATTAGCAATGGAGTTTCTGCTTTCGACCTCGCCGCCCAAATCTTCAATATTTCCGCTGTAAGCTAATGAAACATAACTTTTTTCAGAGAAAGTATACTGCAGTCCAAATCCAAAATTGGAATAATTATTAAATTCCCTTCTCCAGTCTGTTGTTAAAACTGATTTCATATATTCGTCGGGATTGGGGCGTGTTCGTGTGGTGTATAACAATTCTCGGCCTTTGCCTAATTGCAAACCATAATTGGTTATAAAGGAGAATTTTCCTTTTGAATAATTAAAATCAAGAAGTGTGTTTGTACTTGTTCCTGCAAATTTCGAAACAGTAACATGCTGACTTGCTGATCCCATTATGCCGTTTTCAATATTTTGTTTGGTAATTATATTGACAACCGCTTTTCCTTCGGCATCGTATTTTGAAGATGGATTTGAAATCACTTCAATTTTAGCAATCTGTGAAACCGGAATTGCAGCAAAACGTTCATAATTAATCAGGATTCCATTTAGGTAAATAATTGCTTCGCCTTTTCCCAGAACACTGATTTGTCCTTCGGCAGCTACAACATTGGGAACGCGGCTCAATAATTCGTTTACAGAACTGCTTGTTGCGAGAACTGTTCCTTTAACATTGACATCGATTGTTCCGTTTGCACCATATTTTAATAATGACGGATTGCTTTTTACCACAACTTCATTTAACTGATTATGATCTTGATCCTTGGGTATAGAATCCGAAGCAGAGCCTGATAATGTTGTTTTTTCAATTAGTTTATCCTCTTCAACATAGGATTTATCCCGATTATTTTTTACGGCTTGTGCTTTTACTTCGATTGATGAAAAAATCAGGCAATAAATAGAAACAACAACAACAATAAGAAATTTCATAAACTTTAAAGATTAGCGGTTTGACTTTATTTGAAACAAAAGTCATCTGAAAATCTGTGAATAAGGTTTTAGAAAGCGAAATCAGGAGTACGGATTTATAAATTAATACTCCGTTTTATGGCTGTAAAGCCTGAATTTGATAATTTAAAGGTGTGGTTCCGGTATGTTTTTTAAAGGCAGCGAAGAATGTAGATTTAGAATTAAAACCCACATCATAACCAACAGATTCTAAAGTTATTTTATCATTTGATGTTATAATTTCGCAGGCATTATTGATTCTGAATTCGTTTACGAAACTGGTAAAATTCTTTCCTAAATTATTGTTTAAAAACTGCGACAATTGATGACTTGGGATATTTATTTCCTGAGATAAATCTTTTAAACTCAAATTCGGGTTTCTGTATAATGCTTTTTCGTTCATTACTTTTTCCAGTTTTTGAGACAAAATGAAAGCTTCTTCTTCGTTTAGTTTTTTGTCTTTTTGAATGTTGAGCAAAAACAAATCATCAGTTTTTGTTCGGTATAAAAGAACTAAAATTATCAGGTATAAAATAAAAGTAAATGCCAATGCTCCGGTAATACAGGAAACAAACGGAACTCTGGCAAATCCTAAAAAGTAAGATATAAATATTAAAGCAATTCCGAAGAAAATTGTTCCAAACCATCTTTCTGAAGGAAATGTATTTTGATAGTTCTGAATTATTTTCTCCAATAATAATCTGATTTCAAAACCTGAAATAAAAATATAAGTAAACCATTGAAGAAAAATAAAAGTCACAAAATAATCATTCCATAAAACGGGATAATTTTGGTACGGAAATACAAAACCAATTATCAAAATAGTCAAAATCCAAATGGCTAAATGCGATTTCCATTTTATCGGAATCGTATTTTGGATTCCTGATTTTAAAGTAAAATATAAAAACGGCCCGATTAACAAACCTGCCGAAAGACCAATTTGTAAATAAGTTTTGGGCAGATTGTTATTGAAATACACAAAAACGGTAACGGCAATTCTGGTGCTTAAAGCAAATAAAAGTGCGCCAAGAAATAGATTAGAAATGTATTTTTTCTTAGTAAAAAACAAAAAGTACAGACTTAGAATAAATCCGTTGAAAGCGCCTAAAGCACCAAAAAAGAATAATATTTCTTTACCTAAACTCATATTTAAGTTTGTAATGCCTGAAGCTGATAATTAAGCGGTGTTGTTCCGGTATGTTTTTTAAAAGCGGCGAAAAATGTAGATTTTGAATTAAAACCCACATCATAACCCACAGATTCTAAAGTCAGTTTATCGCTTGAAGTGATGATTCTGCAAGCTTCATTTATTCTGAATTCGTTTACGAAACTGGTAAAATTCTTTCCGAGATTGTTATTTAAAAACTGGGATAATTGATGGCTCGAAATATTAATTTCTTTGGATAAATCCTGCAAATTTAAATTCGGGTTTTTATACAAACTTTTATCGTTCATTATATTTTCCAGTTTTTCGGAAATAATTATGGCTTCCGCCGAATCTATTTTTTTACCCGAAATTTTCTGGGCATTCAGTAAAAACAAATCGTCAGTTCTTTTTCGGTATAAAAGAATAGAAATTATCAGATATAAAATAAACGAAAAAACAACTGCGCCACTTATATAAGTTGCTCCTGAAGCGCCCATAATGGCTAAAAAGTAAAAAAGAAATAATAAAAAATTTCCTAGAAAAAGCATTCCGAACCACATTTCTGATGGTGTCCTTTTTTCTTTTGTATTCGCGATTTTCTTTATAATATTTCTAATTGTAAAGGCTGAAAAAATGATATAAACAAACCATTGAAAGTAAATGATTTTTATAAAATACCCTCTCCAAAGTTCAGGATAGTATTCATAAGGATATAAAATTCCCACAGCAACAATTATGGTTCCCCAAAACAGGAGCATGAATTTCCATGATTTTGGCATTACATTGATTTCTTCTACTGCCGATTTTAGAAAATAATACAAACAAGGGCCAATAAAAAAACAGGCTGTTAATCCAAACTGCAAATACATTTTGGGAAGTTCGGGATGAAAATAAACAAATACAGACTTGCCAATCCTGATGCTTAAAGCAAACAAAAGTGCGCCAAGGAAATAATTGGTCAGGTATTTTTTCTTGGTAAAAAAGAAAAAATAAATCCCGAGAATTACTCCATTGAAAGCTCCCAAAGCACTAAAAAAGAATAAAAGTTCTTTGCCAGTATCCATATTTTAAATTCGTTTTATACTGAACAAAGCTAAAAAAAAGATTGATGTGTGATGAGAATTCTGCTTCAAATTATAATTAAATATCATATATAAAATGAGCGATTGAGTTCAAAATCAGCTGGTTTCCCAATAAATAAAAGCCTCGTAATTTCTTGATTATATATACTACTTTTGAATTTTTAGAGTTAAAATGTTTATGTTGAAAAAATTACTGTTTTTTGCGGTGCTTTTTTGGTATTCCGGGCTTATGGCGCAGGATACGGAATCGCTGTACAAAACAAAAAAAGTAATTGCCGTAAAAGACACAATTCGTCTTGAGAATTTCAGTATAAACTCCAGCTTTTTTGAAATTTTAAACAGTAAAAACCAACCAATTGATTCGAGTTTTTACAAAATTGATTTTGAAAAAGGAACGCTTCTTTTAAACGAAAAATTCACTTCCGTTTCTGATACTTTAATTGTCAATTATCTCAATTATCCTGATTTTCTAACTAAAGAATACGGACTTTACAAAGACAGTCAGGTTGTAAGCAATGATGTTGGAACTGAAAAATTATACAAAATTGATAATAACAATGCTAAAAAAGTAACGCCTTTTGATGGTCTAAACACTTCCGGGAGTATTACCCGCGGCGTTACGATTGGAAATAATCAAAGTACGGTTTTGAATTCTAATCTGGATTTGCAGATTACGGGGAAAATTTCAGATAAAGTAAGTTTGCGGGCTTCGCTTCAGGATAATAATATTCCGCTTCAGGATGGTGGTTATTCGCAAAAACTCGATCAGTTTGATAATATTTTTATGGAACTTTTTACAGATGACTGGAACATTCGGGCGGGAGATGTTTTTCTGGAGAATCGGAAAACGCAATTCCTGAGTTTCAATAAAAAAGTTCAGGGACTTTCTGCCAGTTTTGATTTTGATACAGAAAAAAGTAAAACCAATGTTTTTGCTTCGGTTTCGTTTGTAAAAGGACAATATGCCAAAAGTACGTTTACGGGTCAGGAAGGAAATCAGGGACCTTATAAATTAAAAGGTCAAAATGGCGAATTGTATGTTTTGGTCATTTCTGGTTCTGAGCGTGTTTATGTAAACGGTGTTTTGCTCAAACGAGGCGAAAACAATGATTACGTTATTGATTATAATGCGGGCGAAATTGTTTTTACTTCGCTTTTTCCTATTACTTCAGAAATGAGGATTAATGTTGAATATCAATATTCTGAACGAAATTATAACCGATTAGTTACCTACGCGGGAGCAACAACCGAAAATAAAAGCTGGAGTTTTGGCGGTTATTTGTATTCTGAAAATGATTTAAAAAATCAGCCTTTACAGCAAAATTTATCGACAGAACAAGTTCAGATTTTAGGTCAGGCTGGAGATGACCAAACTAAAATGACGGCTCCTTCTGCTTATGAAGATAAATATGCCGACAATAAAATATTATATAAAAAAACGATAGTAAACGGGATTGAAGTTTATGAATATTCCAACAATTCTGCCGATGTTTTGTACAATGTAAAGTTTAGTCTTGTTGGTAATAATCTGGGAAATTATAGTATTCAGAACACGAATTCTGTGGAAAGAATTTACGAATATGTTTCGCCTGTTGGCGGTATTCCGCAGGGAAATTACGAACCAATTGTACAGCTGGTTGCGCCTATGAAAATTCAGGTTGCGACTTTTTTAGGGAAATACAATCCTGACGAAAAAACACTTGTTGACTTTGAAATCGCGATGAGCAACAATGATAAAAATTTATTTTCCGGAATTGACGATTCTGATAACGAAGGAATTGCTTTTAAAACGAATATTAAAAAACGTCTTTTTACCAGAGACTGGACTCTGGACGGTTTTGCAAATTATCAATTTGTGCAGAAAGATTTCAGATCGGTTGAGCGTTTGTATAATATTGAATTTAACCGCGACTGGAATTTAAATTCGACACTTTTAGGCAATCAGAGTTTATTGGTTACGGGCGTTAATTTTGATTTATTTGCTAAAAAAGAAACTTCAAATATTGGTTTGTTTACCTATCAATTTGAGAAATTAGATTTTACCGAAAGTTATTCGGGAGCTCGACATACAACAACGGCTTTGTTTAAATTGAAGAAATGGACGATTCAAAATCAGGGCAGTTTTTTAAATTCTGATGCGACGGCTTCGACTTCAAAATTTATCAGAAACCAAACCAGAGCAAAATATCATTTTGGCAAAAACTGGGTTGGCGGAAGTTTACAGCTTGAAGATAATCAGGAAAAAGATAAAGTTACGAATCAGTTTTCGGCTTTAAGCCAAAGGTTTTCTGAATATGGCGTTTTTGTTGGACGCGGCGACAGCACAAAGGTTTTTGTTGAATTGGGATATTTGCAACGTAGAAACGATAGTTTGCAAAATGGGCTTTTGCAGCATGTAAACAATTCGCAGACGTACTTTTTAAAGTCAAAATTAATCCAAAATAAAACGACTGATTTAGCGGTTTATGCGAGTTATCGAAATCTTGATTTTACAGATTCGAGCAGAAAAAATGAGCCTTCGTTAAATTCGAGAATTTTGTATAACGATCGCTTTTTTAATCAGTTTATGCAGATTGGAACGGCTTATGAGACGAGTTCGGGAACTATTGCGCAACAGGAATTTACTTATGTTGAAGTTCCTACGGGACAAGGCGTTTATACCTGGAACGATTATAACGGAAACGGAATTCAGGAATTGGAAGAGTTTGAAATTGCAGCTTTTCCGGATCAGGCGAAATATATTCGAATCTTTTTGCCGAATCAAATTTATATTAAAACGAATCAGAATAAATTTTCGCAATCGGTTATTCTGAATCCGCTGCAATGGCAGAATGAAAAGGGTTGGAAGAAATTGCTTTCTTATTTCTATAATCAGACTTCGTCTATTATGGATCGTAAAGTGCGAAGCAATGGCGATCGTTTAGAGCTGAATCCCTTTTATTCTTCTGAAGAAAATATTCTGGGTTTAAATTCCAGTTTCAGGAATAGTTTGTTTTACAATCGCGGTAAGCAAAAACATTCTGTTACGTATTCTTACCTTATTAATAATGGTAAAAATTTGCTTTCTATAGGTTCGCAAAATGTCAAAAACAGTTCACACCAATTGCAGTATACCCATTTATACCAAAAAAGCTGGCTGTTTAATTTGTTTACCAAAACGATAAAAACAGATTTGATTTCGGAGGATTTTGTCGAAAAGAATTATGATTTAAAAGGGTATCAGGTGGCACCAAAAATTAGTTATTTGTTTTCTAAAAATACGAGCCTCGATTTCTTTTATGAATTTCAGAACAAAGAAAACAAAATTGGAAATCAGGAGAATTTAGTCCAAAACCGATTGGGAACTTCATTTTCTTTTGCGGGTGAAAAGAAGGTAACGGTAAATGGTGAGTTTTCTTTTTATGAAAATAAGTTTACGGGAAATGAGTTTTCATCTGTTGGTTTTCAAATGCTTGAAGGACTTCAGGCGGGGCAGAATTTAGTCTGGAAATTGCTTTTGCAGAAAAATATTACTTCCTTTTTAGATGTTAATTTAAACTATCAGGGACGTAAAAGTGAGACTGGAAATACGATACATACAGGAAATATTCAGCTTCGTGCATATTTTTAATGTTTAACAAAAACATAAGAATTAATTGCTTAATTTTATGTGAATTTATAAAATATAACCAAGATGAAAAAATTATTATTACTTTGTTTTTTAGTAGTTTTATCTACTAATTTCTACGCCCAGGACACTAAAGACACTAAGGCGAAAACTGAAGCCAAAGCTAAAAAAGCAAAATCTGATGCTGATAAAGCAAAAGCCGATGCTAAAAAAGAATCTGCTAAAGCTAAAAAAGAAGCATCAAAAGCTACAGACGCATCTGCGAAAGCGCAAAAAGATGCTGCAACCAAAACGAAATCAGCGGCAGACAAAGAAGCGGCTAAAGCTAAAAAGGAAGCAGCAAGTGCAAAATCTGATGCAGCTAAAGCAAAAAAAGCTTCTGATAAAGCTGAAGGCGCAAAAACTGACGCTAAAAAAGCAAAAGCTGATGCTGACGCAGCAAGTAAATCTGCTAAGAAAGATGCCGCTGCTGCTAAAAAATCAGCTACAAAAACTGTAAAAGAAACCAACGTAAAAGCTCCAAAAACACCGGACAAGGTTACTGGAGAGTACAATGGTAAAAAAGTATACACTGGACCAAAAGGCGGAAAATACTATATTAACAAAAACGGAAATAAAACTTATATTCAGGATTAAGGAAAGATACTAAGATGCTGAGTTGCTAAGATACAAGACTTGAAGCCGAACTTACGTTCGGCTTTTTTATTTGCTGAGAAAAAACTTAGAACCTTAGTATCTCAGAAACTTAGCAACTTAACATATAAGTAACTTTGTTTTTTGTATTGGTGTATTTTCTTCTTCTTTTTAACGAAAAACAAAGCCTGAGGATGCCTGTAGAGTTAATAATTTAGTAATGTGTGCGAAATAACATAAAAAACATATTTATCTATCTTCGTTTTTTAAAAGCGTTAAAAACTATGAGCATTGATTATTCTGCTAACAAAACTATATTAGTTGCTCCATTAAATTGGGGACTTGGGCATGCAACGAGATGTATTCCTATAATTAAGGCGCTTCAAGAAAATAATTTTATTCCGATTATTGCTTCTGACGGTGTTGCGCTGGCTTTATTACGAAAGGAATTTCCATACATTCAAACTCTGGAGCTGCCTTCTTATCATATTGAATATGCTAAGAATGGTAAAAACTTTAAATGGAAGCTGATTAAAAATCTTCCGAAAATGATTACGGCCATTTTAGATGAAAAGAAAATGGTTAATGGCTGGATTAAAAAACATGGTATTGACGGAATTATTTCTGATAATCGACTGGGTGTTTTCAGCAAAAAAGTGCCTTCTGTTTTTATGACGCATCAATTGAATGTGATGACGGGAAATACGACTTGGTTTACGAGTAAATGTCATCAGCATTTTATAAAAAAATATACAGAATGCTGGGTTCCTGATTCTAATGACAAAGTGAATCTTACGGGAGACTTGGGTCATCTTAAAACAGATGAACTGAATTTACGATATATTGGCCCTTTGAGCAGAATGAAGAAAAAGGAAACGCCAAAGATTTATGACTTGATGATTATTTTATCAGGGCCTGAACCTCAACGTACTTTTCTGGATGAAAAACTGCAAAAAGAAGCTGCAAAATTTAATGGCAAGGTTGTTTTTGTACAGGGAATAGTGGAGAAAACTCAGGAAAAATGGGAAGCAGGAAATGTTACCTATTACAATTTCATGAACTCAAAACAGTTAGAGCAGACTTTTAACGAAAGTGAATTTGTGCTTTGCCGTTCTGGTTATACCACTGTTATGGATTTGGCTAAATTAGGAATGAAAGCTTTTTTTATTCCTACGCCGGGACAGTATGAACAGGAATATCTGGCGGTAAAACTTCAGGAAGAAAATCTTGTACCATATGCAATGCAAGACGACTTTACAATTGAAGATTTATCAAAAGTAAAGTCGTTTAAAGGTTTGTCTCAATTTAAAAATGAAATAGACTGGGACTTATTATTTAGTGTTTTTGAAGATCATTTATAAAAAATAAAAATCTGTGTCAATCTGCGATTTTGCAAAAGCAAATCCGTTTAATCTGTGTCTAATTTTCGACGCAGATTAAACGGATTCACTATCGTGAAAACGCGGATTGACACGGATTTTATTTTTTAGAAGTTGAACTGCGCTTGTAATCGCAATACATTTCCTTGTTGTCTGTTTATTGGAAGCGCGCTGTCTTCAAAAGTTCTGTCGGCGATTACGTATTCTGCCGTTAGTTCAAAAGCTTTAATTGGCTGCCATTCGACACCAAATTCGTAATCTCTTACGACATAACTTCTGGCATCTTTTTCGTATTTTTTTCCTCCGTCATAATATTGAAATTTGGCAAAAGGATAAATATGCTGTTTTTTGATGTCCCATTTATAGTTTAGTAAAACATAACCTCCGTTTAAATCGGTTTCGTCAACATGATTGGTTAACGTATTATAACGAGGACCTCTTCCTATATTGTATTCCGTCTGGATTCCGAATGGTTTTGGATATAAAACAAACGTTGCTCCAAGTCTTTGGTCTTTCACATATTGCGGATCGTCAACAGTTACTCCATTAGAAATTTCTCCTGTAAATGCCCATTTTCCTGTGTAAGCCTGAATTCCCGGTTCGATAATCTGATTTCCAATTACGAATGGATACGTTACTCTGGCTACTACATTTAAATCTCTGTTTCCGTCTATTTTATTAGCAATTTGTCCGTTATAAACTCCAAAGGCAAATACTCCAAAATCTCCTGAACCTTTGTATCCGTCTTTTACTAACATGGCAAAACGCTCTCTAATTTCGGCTGGAGCCCAGTAAAAGAACATTCCTAAATCACGTTCATTTGCTATTGAACTGTTTATGGCATCGGCACGATCCAGAGTTAAACGCTGCGAACTTGACTGCATGTTTTCAAATCCGTATGGAATTTTACTCTGCCCAACACGAATGCGGTATTCTTTTTTCTTATCAAAAGAAAGGTCAAAATAAAGATCTCGGATTTGGACGAAATTCTGAATTCCAGTTACAGGCGAACTGGCAAAATCGGGTTGAAAATAGAAAAATACATTTGGATGAACCTGTCCAGAAAACACTAAACGGGCACGACGAATGAAAAGTCCATTGTTTGCTTTTGCATCTGGAGCGGTTGAAGTTGTTCCCCAGGATTTATCACATTGCTCACAGGATACTTTATCATTTGTAGAAAAAAGTCCGTTGTATCTAATTTGAGCATAACCCCTTAAAGAGATTCTGTCGTACCAGTGTTCTTCAACTCCTCCTCCGGATTTAGTTTCCGGAAGTTTTGCTTTATTGATGGAATCTAAAATACGAAGTACTTCATTTTTTACTTCTTGTTTGTTTATTTCCTGCGCATTTGCAGCACAAGTAATCAGCATTAAAACGGCTAATATTTTTCTTTTTATCATTAGTTCTTTAATTCCCTTAATTTCAGGATGCAAAGATGACTCACCTATGTTAAGAAATCATTAACAAGATGTTACCATAATAAAAATTTAATGTTATCGCCGGAAGTTTTATGTTGATTTATTGTTAAACACCCTGTTTTAGGGCGTTTGACAAAAACTCAATTACAATTTTTTAACCTCGGCTTTTTGTATTTTAAATGCTTTTTCGAGTGTAAAAGAGAATTCTGAACCAATTCCGAACTCACTTTCTACATAAACTTTCTCTTTGTGTGCTTCAATAATATGCTTTACAATGGCTAAACCTAAACCAGAACCTCCTTCAGAACGTGTTCCGCTTTTATCAACTCGGTAAAAACGTTCAAAAAGTCTTGGAATGTTTTGTTTTTCAACTCCTTCTCCATTATCACTGATACGAATTAAGACTTTTTTCTTGGTTAGGTTTACAACTCCCACTTCGGTCAAACCGCCTTCTTTTCCGTATTTAATGGAGTTGACAATCAGATTTTCTAAAACCTGCTGAATTCTGTCCTGATCTCCGCGAATAATTACCGACTGTACATTTTTGCTTTCAAAAGCCAGTTTAATTTTCTTTTTATCGGCTTTCATTTCCAGTAAATCAAAAACATTCTGGATCAATTCAACGATATCAAAATCAGTCATATTCAAATCTAAATCACCAGACTCCAGTTTGGTAATCATATCTAAATCTTCAACTATATATATAAGACGTTCTACACCTTTTTCGGCACGTTTTAAATATTTTTTTCTGATGTGTTTATCGTCCATTGCACCATCGAGCAAAGTTGAAACATATCCCTGAACGGTAAATAATGGTGTTTTTAATTCGTGCGAAACATTACCAAGAAATTCCCTGCGGTATTGTTCACGAATTTCGAGCATTTCGATTTCGAGTTTTTTATCGGTTGCAAACTTTTTCACTTCGCGCGAAAGCGTTTCCATATCTGTAGTAATGGGCTGGTTGATTAGTGTTGTGGATTCTAATAACGAAACCTCATCATATATTTTCTTTACTCTTCGATAAATAAAACGTTCAACGCGGTACTGTAAAACCAAAAAGGAGAATATATAAATGGATATTATGAAAATAATTCCAAATGCAATTTGATGTTTTAACTGATTTTTATACAATAACGACATCAGAATCAGTACAAATCCTGTCGAGAAAAGACTGATATACAATGCCGATTTTATAGCAAATTTGTATGTTTTTTTAAAATTGATTTTCATTGATATATTTAAAATATAAAACCATTAAGAGCTTATTCTTTTCACCATAAGTTATATAAGTTCATTTAAAAATAAGCTTATTTGTTTGGATTACAAAACAATGTAAAAAAGTAAATCTTTGCCAAAGTTCAGAACTTTGACAAAGATAATTTTAATACAAAAGTATGTACACTATAATTTAAATGAACTTATATAACTTATATGGTTCAAATTTATATAGAATTTTTAAACTTCAAATTTATACCCAACACCTTTTATGGTTTTAAAAAGGTCTTCTCCTATTTTTTCACGCAGTTTTCTGATGTGAACATCGATTGTTCTTCCTCCTACTACAACTTCATTTCCCCAAACTTTATCAAGGATTTCATCTCTTTTGAAAACTTTCCCTGGTTTTGAAGCTAATAAATAAAATAATTCGAATTCTTTTCTTGGTAAAGCAATTTCGACATTGCCTTTTATGATTTTATATTCTTCGCGGTTAATCTCGATTCCGCCAACATTTATAGTATCTGTAACGACTTCTTGTTCTTTTAACCTTCTTAACAAAGCCTTTACTTTAGACACTAATAATTTTGGCTTGATTGGCTTTGTAATATAGTCATCAGCACCTGCGTCAAAACCAGCTACTTGCGAATAATCTTCGCTTCTTGCGGTAAGGAATGTTATGATAACATTATTTAACTCAGGAATTTTTCTGATGTGCTCACAAGCTTCCATCCCGTCCATTTCTGCCATCATCACGTCCATGATAATTAATTCCGGCAATTCTTTCTGAGCCTTTGCTATAGCGTCTTTTCCATTAGAAGCTGTAACAATCTGGTAGCCTTCCTGAGCGAGGTTATAGCCAACGATTTCTAAAATGTCCGGTTCGTCGTCAACTAATAAAATCTTAGTTTGTGTTTTTTTCATAAATAGCAAAAATTGAGATTTTTACATCAAATATTCTTAATTATTTATTCGATGTTTTTTATTTCACAGCGTAAATATACTAACAAATGAACGGTTAAAAATTGGTGTTAACCGTAATTTAATCTCATAACAATTTCATAATCTTAACAACACAAAAACATAACAAGTCCGTAACATGAACTTTACAGGGCGGTTCTTTCTTTGCACAAAAATAAATTAAACACAACACACAAATGAAATTCAATTTAAGATTTCTATTTATTGCATTATTTATCTGTACGATTTCGATCGCGCAAAACAAAGGTACGATTTCTGGAGTTCTGACTGACAAAGAATCGAACAATGCAGCGTTACCTTTTGCTAATGTTTTAATTAAAGGTACAAATATTAGCGTTAATACTGACATTGACGGAAAATATTCGTTGAATGTAAATCCTGGAAACTACACTATTATTTTTAGTTTTGTAGGATATGAAACTAAAGAAGCTCCGGTTACTGTAAAAGCAGGTGAAACTGTAGTTATAAATCAAATACTTTCTTCTGGAAGTTTTACTCTTAAAGATGTTGTTGTAAAATCTACAGCAAACAAAGAAAAAGAAACTGCTCTTTTATTAGACCAAAAAAATGCTGTTGTTATCAAACAAAGTATTGGTGCACAGGAAATGTCCAGAAAAGGTGTAAGCGACGTTGAAGAAGGTTTAACAAAAGTAACAGGAATTACAAAAGTAGGATCAAGAGGTATATTTGTTCGTGGTCTGGAAGATCGTTACAACAACTTATTGATCAATGATCTTGCTGTTCCGTCAAACAGCCCTTTTTCAAAAATTGTTCCTCTTGATTTGTTTCCAACAAACATTGTAGGTGTTATTGATGTATACAAAACATTTAACCCAAATATTTATGGAGATTTTGCTGGTGGAACTTTTAACATTCAAACTTCAAAGGTTTCTAAAAACATTACCAAAATAAATATTGGTGCAGGATATACTACTGGAAACAGTTTTAAAGATTTCTTGCTTTCTGCTGATGCAGATTCTGCTGCAGGATTTTTTGGGTTTAACGGAAAAGACAGAGAGCTGCCAAGCTTTTTAGGTGAAACTGCCGGCAGAACAACTTTTACACAAGATCAGGCATTAAACTCTGTAAGTAATGATAAAGGTTTTAATGTTAGTAAAACAAAAAGCCCATTAAACTCTAGTTTCAATTTTCTTCATGCAGAAAAATTTGACTTAAGCAATGATCGTAACCTTTCATACTTATTGTCTCTTAATTTCGACAATAGTTATGCTGTTAGAGAAGGTGTAAGCAGAACGCTTCAAACTCTTGGTGATAAATACAATAATGATTTTGTTAATACTGAATACCGTTTAAAAACTAGTACATCTGCATTAATTGGAGTAAATTATACTACTGAAAGATTTAAGTTAGCTTTTAATACTTTGTATTTAAAAACAACATTAAACTCAATTTTAGATCAATACGGTGTTTTAAGCAACAATGGAGTTAAAAACAACTTTATCCGTACTAACCAATTGGATAAAACAGATTATTTAAATGCTCAATTATTAGGAGAATATAGTTTGACAGAAGATAAAAACCAAACTTTAAAAGGTGGTGTATCTTATGCAAATACAAAATACGGACAACCTGATAGAAAATTTTTCTCAGGAACTCAGGAAAGTGAAAATCAAATTAACACTTCTTACGGTGGTAACAACTTCTTACGTCAGTATTTAGATGTAGATGGAAATGTATTTGTTTCCGGATTATTAGAATACAACTTGAAATTTGGAAAAGATGGAAAACAAAACAAATTGACAGTTGGTTATAACGGAAATGTTTCTAAAATGGAATCTTCTTATCGATTTGTTGCTAGTAATGGCGGAACTTTTACATCAACAGATATAAATAATATTGATACAAAAATTACAAATGACATTAACAGCAATGCCGTTTTCTTTAACGAAAGTTCAAACACTACTTACAAAGTAAAATTGAATGAAAGTGCAAATGCCGGATACGCAAACTTATTCTTGAAATTTGCAGAGAAATTTGAACTTAATGGAGGTGTAAGAGTTGAAAGTACTATTAAAGAAACATACTACAGAACTTTAGGTTCTTTTGATGATCCTTTCAAATTAAAAAAATACAACAACCTTTATGTTTTACCATCGTTAAACCTGAAGTATCTTTTAAACGATACATCAAACATTCGTTTTGCAGCAAGTAAAACTTATACAAAACCAGTTGTAATGGAATCTTTCCCAATATCATACATCAATGCAGATAATACTTCGACTCAAGGAAACTCTTTATTGAAAAATAGTGATAACTATAATGTTGATTTAAAGTACGAAGTTTTCCCAACTGCTAAAGAAATGTTGACTTTTGGAGTATTCGGAAAATATATCGACAATCCTATCGAAAGAACGTTTATTGCTAATGCAACATCTGGAACTGTAACTACATTTTTAAATTCAGATAACGCAACATTATTTGGAGCTGAAGTTGAATTTTTATTAGGGTTAAACAGAATAAGTGAAAGCTTACAGCATTTCTCTTTTGGATTAAACGCTTCTGTTATGTCTACAAAAGTAAATGTTGCAAAAACTTACGAATCTCAGGACGAAGACGGTTTGGTTACGGTTAAAAATTCAATCGAAACACACCAGACAAGATCTTTACAAGGTGCATCGGACTGGTTGATTAATTCTGATTTGAAGTATGAATTCAATTTAGCTAAAGACTGGACAAACACAATGTCACTTGTTTATGGTGTATTCGGAAAAAGAATTTACGCAGTAGGTACAAACGGTCAGGACAATACTTATGAATTACCTGTATCGCAATTGGACTTTGTTTGGGGAAGTAAAATTTCAGAACACTTTGATGTAAAATTCACAGCTGATAACTTATTAAATCCAGTAAGAAAATTAGAATTTGGAAACAACGGAACTGTAAAAGTTGACGAGCCATCTTTATTGGCTAACAGTTATAAAAGAGGTGTTGGTTTTTCTGTAAAATTAGGATACACGTTTTAATACACAACATATCGCAAATAAAAGGCTCCAGATATCTGGAGCCTTTTTATTTTAAAAGACAAATCAAAAATCCTGCTTAACATTCTCTTCACATTTTAATTAATTTTTGGTAACCGTAATGTAATGTTCAGGTAACGCCTTAAAGAGATTAACCAATTAATTTTGGCATTATAAAAACGAAATAATACAACACACAAATTATGAAAACTAAATTTTTTGCTTTAGCCCTTGCTACAAGTTTATTTTTAAATTCTTGCTCTAGTAGTGACGATCCTACTCCTGTTACTCCGCCTGCAACTGGAGAAATTACAGGTCCAATATCTGCTAACAAAACTTTTGCTTACGGTAACTACACTTTAAAAGGAATTGTAAAAATTAATTCTGGTGTAACTGTAACTTTTGATGCAGGATCTACAATCACTATAGACAAAGCTACTGGAGATAATGCTTTAGTTGTTTTAAACGGTGGAAAATTAATCATCAACGGAACTGCTGACAAACCAGTTGTATTTACAGAAAAATCTAAACTTCCAGGTTCTTGGGGAGGAATCATCATGTACGGTGATGCTCCTGCAAAAGTTGCTGGTGGAGGAACTTCTTCAACTTCAGAAGACGGAAACAATATTTCTTACGGAGGAACTAATGCAACTCACAATGGTGGTTCATTAAACTATGTAAGAGTTGAATATGCTGGATCTAAATTAGCTGATGGTCAAAAAGAAAACAATGCTTTTACTTTTTACTCAGTAGGATCAGGAACAACTTTAGATCACTTAGTAGCTTACAAAGGTGCTGATGACGGATTCGAATTCTTCGGAGGAACTGTGAGTATGACAAACGCTATTTCTTTCGGAAACTATGATGATGCATTCGACTGGCAAGATGGATGGCAAGGTACTGCTAATACAAACTGGTATGCTTACCAAACAGGAAAAGGAAACTACGGAATGGAAATCGAAGCTTCTGCAAATGACAATGCTTTCGGGCCAAAAGTTACTAACATTACTTTAAAAAGAGAAGCTGGAAACGTTCCTGAAGTTGGAGATAACCAAGTTGATGCTTTCCAATTCAAAAGAGAAGGTAACGGAGAATACAGCAACATTATTGTTGATGGTTACGGAAACTTTACAACTGGAACTACAACTTACAAAGGTAGCGTAGTAAGTATCTTAGATGCTGCAACAAATACACACCAGGTAAACACTGGAAAAATAAAAGTTTTAAATGTTAAAATTAGCAATACTACAAACGTAATCCCTGTTGCTGGTGTTGATACATTTACAGTTTCTTTCCCAGCTGGAACTTTTACAACAAGTACTACAGCTACTGGAGCTTCATTGACTACAGGAAACTGGGCTACAGTTGACGGAACAAACTTGATCAAATAAGACATACCGCATAAAATTGTTAAAAACATCCTAAATTATTAGGATGTTTTTTTTTGGCGTAGTTTTTGTAATTTTTTTTGTATATTTACTTACACAAACAAATGCGATGGCAAAAAACTACTTTTATATTACATTCTTATTGGCTTTTTTCTTTACTGTAAGTGTCTCGGCACAAGACAGTAAGCAATTACCAAAAACTCAAGACGCTACAGGTATTGAGGGACTAAGCTTGTACCCTAATCCTGTTACCAGCGGAAGAGTATATATTTCTTCTAAAAATGATCTGGAGAAAGAAATAATCGTTTTTGATATATTAGGAAAAAAAGTACTGCAGACGCATTTAGCTTCCAGAGAACTTAGCGTTGCAGATTTAGTTCCAGGCGTTTATATCATAAAAATAAGCGAACAAAACTCCTCCTCAACCCGAAAATTAATTATCCGATAAAATAAAAAAAGCTCCTTTTTGGGAGCTTTTTTTATAGTTTGCAGTGTTCAGTTTTTAGTATTCAGTTTCTGTAAAAGCTTATAAATGTGAAATTAGACTGAACACCAAAAAACTGAACACTGAAAACTAAAAAAATAAATATCTTTGCACAAAAAAGAAGTTTTGATTACAGCCAGCGATATATTTACGATTTCAAGCCATAAACAATTTGAAAAAACAGCATTAAAAGTGTTTCGCTTTCAATACGCTAATAACGCCGTATATCGCGATTTCTGTGATTTTTTAAAGACAGATGTTCAGCAGGTAAAATCATTGCAGCAAATTCCTTTTTTACCTATTCAGTTTTTCAAAAGCCACGATGTGGTTTCTAATGAAAATCCTGCTCAGGTAACTTTTACCAGCAGCGGTACAACCGGAATGATTACCAGCCGACATTTAGTGACCGATGTTTCCCTATATGAGGAAAGTTACCGCAAGGGATTTTCACAATTTTACGGCAATATTGAAGATTATGTTGTTTTAGCTCTTTTGCCTTCTTATTTAGAGCGCGAGGGATCTTCGCTTATTTATATGGTCGAAGACTTGATAAAGCTGTCCAATCAACCTGAGAGCGGCTTTTATTTACACAACCACGACGACTTAATTAAAAAGCTGACTGAATTAGACCAAGCGGGTCAAAATGTGATTTTAATTGGTGTTACATATGCCTTATTAGATTTGATTGAAAAACATCAATTCAATCTTCAAAATACCATTATTATGGAAACCGGAGGAATGAAAGGAAAACGCAAGGAAATGATTCGCGAAGAACTTCACGAAATACTTTGTAAAGGTTTTGGTGTTTCTTCTATTCATTCAGAATACGGAATGACAGAACTTTTAGCACAAGCCTATTCTTTGGGTGAAGGTGTTTTTGAATGTCCGTCATGGATGCACATTTTAGTTCGTGATCCCGAAGATGCTCTCACTTACGTAAACGACGGAAAAACCGGAGGAATTAACGTAATTGACTTAGCTAATATCAATTCCTGTTCTTTTATTGCAACGCAGGATTTAGGCAAAAAAAATCCCAACAACTCTTTCGAAGTATTGGGACGTTTTGATAATTCTGATATTCGCGGCTGCAACTTAATGGTTTTGTAAATTGGTTAATCGTTAATTAATTTTCTTCTATTAAACCTATACTTTCTATTCCTTCTTTTTTAGATAATTCTCTTTCTTTTTCGCCTTTGCTTTCTAAATATTTATAAACACCATAACAGCCTAAACCTCCTAAAAGCGCAAAAAAGAAATCTAAACCAGAACTATAGCTGCTTTCATCATCCATCGCATCAAGTCCATTTAGAACTCCAATCGCAATTACATACACAATAGCAGACAAAAAAGTAATTCCGTAATATGATCCTAATCCGATAAAGAAATACTTCCATTTGTTCTTATCATATTCAATTGCCAAATTGCTAAACGCTTTCCAAATCCAATAAATAAATATAAATCCGATCATAAATTTTGTTTTTAGAGGATAAACATACTAAAAATATTATTCGATTTAAAAAAATACTATCTACCAACGAAACATTAAGGAATGATTTTTAAAATAAAAAAATCCCAACAATTCTTCCGAACTATTGGGATCTATATAATATATTCTAGCTTTAAGAAAATCGATTAACCAATTAAACAGTTAAACCATTTAAACTACTCTAATCACAAAATAATTTTTCTTTCCACTTTGTAATAACACAAACTGATTATTAATCAAATCATTTGTACTCAAAACAAAATCTTCTTTAATTTTCTCTCTGTTTACAGAAATTGAATTAGCTGTTAAAGCTCTTCTCGCCTCTCCGTTTGATTTAAAGAAACCCGTTTTTTCATTTAAAACCGAGATAATATCTAATCCGTTTTCTAAATCTGCTTTTGCAATTTCAGCTTGAGGAACTCCGTCAAAAACTTCTAAGAAAGTCGCTTCATCTAACTGTTTCAAATCTTCGGCAGTAGAATTTCCAAATAAAATATTCGAAGCCTGAATTGCTTTTTCTAATTCTTCTTTACTGTGAACAAAAATCGTGATTTCTTCAGCTAGTTTCTTTTGTAAAATTCTTAAATGCGGCGCTGCCTGATGTTCAGCAATTAAACCATCAATAGTTTCTTTATCTAAAAAAGTAAAGATTTTAATATATTTCTCTGCATCAACATCTGTAGCATTTACCCAAAATTGGTAAAATTTGTAAACAGAAGTTTTATCAGCATCTAACCAAACATTTCCACCTTCAGATTTACCAAATTTAGATCCGTCAGCTTTTGTGATTAATGGCGTTGTCAATGCAAAAGCTTTTGCACTTTCTCCGCCCATTCTGCGTACTAATTCTGTACCCGTGGTAATATTTCCCCATTGGTCAGAACCTCCCATTTGCAAAAGGCAGTTATTGTTTTTATATAAATGATAAAAATCGTATCCCTGAATTAATTGATAAGTAAACTCCGTGAAAGACATTCCTTCACCTTCTCCGTTAATTCTCTTTTTAACAGAATCCTTCGCCATCATATAATTTACCGTAATACGTTTTCCAACTTCACGGGCAAAATCAATAAACGAGAATTCTTTCATCCAGTCATAGTTATTAACCATAATTGGAGCGTTTGCTTCTTTTGAATTAAAGTCTAAGAAACGAGACAGAACACTTTTAATTCCAGCCACGTTTTTAGCCAAAGTTTCTTCGTTCAACAAATTTCTTTCGTCAGATTTTCCAGAAGGATCACCAATCATTCCGGTCGCGCCGCCCACAAGGGCAATTGGCTGATGACCAAAATTCTTTAAATGAACCAATAAAATAATCTGAACCATACTGCCAATATGCAGCGAATCTGCCGTTGGATCAAAACCAATATATGCCGCCGTTACCTCTTTTAGCAATTGTTCTTCCGTTCCTGGCATGCTATCATGGTATAAACCGCGCCATTTTAATTCTTCAACTAGATTCTTCATTTTTAAAATATTTTGCGCAAATATAAGGATTGTGGGTTGTAATCTCAAAAATGAATTTAAATAACCTAATTCTATCAAACATTAAAAGAGATTTTATTATCATTTAAGAAATGCATTATATCCTCTTTATTCTTAATTGTAAATGTTATTTTTTTACCGCTTTTTAATTTTAAAAAGATAATATCATTCGAGTTAAAAATGTAACTCCAGCCATATTTTCTAGAATATCTCACTCCCCAACCTAAAAAATCAGAAAGGGCATCAATTTTTGAAATTTTAATCGCTTCTACATCTTTCCACATTATTTTTTTATAACTAAAATGAAATGGTGTCAATTTATACTTTAACAACTCAGCATTTATTATAAAAGTCATTTTTAAAAAAGTGAAAATCATTGTCACGGGCAGCAAAACATAAAAAATTTCCCAATCAGATTTCTCTCTTTTTATAATTAGACATAAGAAAACTATTAATTGTATTCCAAACAGCACAAATATAAAACTTGGCAACTTAGATATTTCTTTAATTTCAATTTTCATATTTTTAAGATTTGAATTACACTATATTTCATTAATTTAAAATTTTCATTTATTGATTTATCCAGCTGAAAATAAAACATTATTAATCCTGCACTCATTGACAAACAAAAGGATGGTAATCCATGAACTATGAATATCAAAAAGTGAAAAATAAATGCAATGATAAACAAGAGGTATTTGTATTCTTGTTTTAAAAACAAACCAACAAATAACGCAATTTCTAAAATCATTACACCCCAATCAATTAAAGTTACAGTATAGTCATTTTCAAAAAGAAATCCCACCATTTTTTTTACCCAAACCGGAGCTCCAAAAGTGGGATCATTAAACCAATAATAGACAGCTGTACCGTTTAACCACTCTGGCACGAACATTTTTGCTACGCCAGCATTAAAATATAAAATACTCATTTGAATTTGAATAAACAATATTGCAATTGAAGCATTATAAAGTAAAAGTTCATTTGAACTTATCCTTGCGCTTGAATTTATAATCCATCCATTTTTTCTGTTATCAAGCAAGCAAATTGGTATAAGTAAAAACGTTAAAATAATATTTATTTGATCTCCTCCATCAGTTATAAGCATTGAATAAAAAATTGAATACGAAATCCAAGATTGAAACAAACAAGTTAATTTTGGATAAATTCCAGAAACTACCAATAACAGAATAATAATAGAAACAAAATAAGGCACCTCAACATTATCAAACCATAAATACAAATTTAATTTTGACATCCAGTCAGCGTTTGCTTTGAGTTGCTCAATGTGTTGAACAGGAAACAAATCATATACCGGGCTAAATAGTAACGTTGTTAAAAATGACAATGCTAAGAGGGCCCTCGCAAGGGCTAATGTATTTGTTCTATATAAGTTTTGAATTATTTTCATTTGATATTCACTTTTACAACTGAAAAGCGATTATACTTTTCTTGATCAAATTTAGCCCATGCATAAGGTATTGGGCTATAAAGTTTCAAAAGATATTCTCCTTTAGTTAAATGTCTAAATTGATGTTTACTATCTATGCTGATTACACTATCATTTAAATGATCAGACATATTTCCATTCAAGTTTTGCTTCCAATCTTTAATCCTAATTTTCTCTGCTACTTTTGACATTTCATAACCTATCATTCTTGCTGATCTTGAAAAACCACAACTATTCTTCAATGATTGATTAGAAATATCTATTTCTAGCAATTCTCCGTTTTTGATTTTATAGATACTCAAAATCGGATCTCTAGGATTTTTAGTAAAAAACCCCCAACCCTGAGGAGAGATTTTATTCGACACTTCTTTTACATTTTCATTTATTATCAATTGACTTTTTAACGAAGAAAAAAAAGTAAAAACTCCAAATAATGACCAGCCTAGAATCAGCATTGTTTTAAATAAAATATATTTCATTTTAGATTATTAATTTGAAAAAAAATCGCTTGTCTGAGCTATCAAAACTTCTCTCTCAATTCTAACTCGTCCACCATCGTCCGACAGTGAAAATTCGTCTGGAAATTCAGTTAAAATCTCATCCGGTAATTTTTCTTCAAGTGGCCCCCAATAAGCAACTTTAAAATAAACACTATATGCACCAACAGCTATTGAAACTGCTGCAACGGCAACATAAAAAACAGCAAGAGCTGCAACGGCTGCCGTGGTAATACATGTATTTTTACCTGTTATACTAGTGGCATTAAGCCCTTCGATAATAACTTTTAATTCATTCATCCCATCACTAGTAGATAAGTCTAAACCGGAAATCTGCTTTTTCAAATTATCATCACTATTAATTTTTCTACCCATTAAAAATGCTGATTGAAATTTTTCTGAAGACAAACCAGCTTCTTCTATATATTGTGAAGCCTTATCTAAAACAATACTTATTTCGTAAAGATTACCAGAACAAATCTTAAATTTTAAATCATTAAAAAAATTGGGATAATGGAGATTAATAAATTCTATTGAAATTTCAGAAAGCTCATTCATAGATTCTTTAATTTCATCAAACTTTTTAGTTTTTTGTATTTTAGATTTTAGTTGTGACAATTGGGGAATACCATCCGCAATATCATTTTTAAAAAAGAAAAGACCTCTAAAAATATCCTCTCCAGAATATTTTCTTGCATTTCCAGACACCTGATCTTCATTTTGTGAGCAACTAACAAACAAGAAGGTTAAGCCCAACATTGAAGCTATTATTTTTGAGTGTTTTCTAATTAATTTCATGATTAAATAATTTACTAATTCAACAAACATTAGCTTAACATTATATCTGAAAATCATAGTAGATAAAAAGCCTCACTAATAAAAAAGCAAATAAAAGACATATATTTTTCTTACAAAATGTTCCTTTTGCATTTTCAATGTGATTTAACCATAAAAGCTTTTTTTATGCTTTTTTATAAAAAAACATTTCAATAAGTGAGTATAAAAAACAAAAAAAGTCCTCTATATCTTACAAGAATGAAAAATTCATTTATATACTAACTGCCAAAATCAGAAATCATGAACCTCAATGAAAAAGTAAAAGCCATAAGAGAAAACCAAAAAATATCGCAAAGTTATATTGCACATGAATTAGGATTAGATCAATCACAATATAGTAGAAGGGAAAAAGGTCAGATACAATTTACTGCTAACGAAATACTTAGACTGGCTCATTTACTAGAAACTCCAATTTCTTATTTATTTGGTGAACAGGAGGAAATTTCTTTCGTTCAAGAAATCAAGAATAAGGCAGATATAACAATATCAGAAAAATTAATCGAGCAATATGAAATTCGCTTAAAAGAAAAAGACAAACTTATCGAAACACTTAATAAAAAACTAAAATCTAAAAAATAGGTAAATTAAACATTCTATTTTATCTTTACAAAATGGTATTAGTAACTGGCGGAACAGGTTTAGTGGGCTCACATTTATTGCTTCATTTAATTGAAAATGGAGAAAATGTTCGGGCTATTTACCGAACCGAAAGCAATATTCAAAAAACAAAATCGGTTTTTGAATTGTATCAAAAAGCTGATTTATTTGAAAAAATAGAATGGCTTGAAGCCGATATTTTAGATGTTCCTTCTCTGGAAATTGCTTTTAATGATATTGATTACGTTTACCATTGCGCTGCCTTTATTTCTTTTGATCCCACAGATGAAGAAATACTCCGAAAAACCAATATTGAAGGAACAGCCAATATGGTTAATTTTTCTCTTGCCAGAGAAATAAAGAAATTCTGTTTTGTGAGTTCTATTGCCGCTCTTGGCGATTTAGCCCCACATGAAACTTATATTACCGAAGAAACCGACTGGAACCCCGAAAAACCGCACAGCGATTACGCTATTTCTAAATATGGTGCAGAAATGGAAGTCTGGCGCGCCCATCAGGAAGGTTTAGATGTAATTATTGTAAATCCGGGTGTTATTTTAGGTCCAATTCCGAAAACAAAAACTAAACAGCAGGGAAGTGCAGAATTGTATGTAAAAGTCGCAAACGGACTTCCTTTTTACACACTCGGAAGTACTGGTTTTATTTCGATTGATGATGTTGTAAAAACAATGTATCAGTTAATGAAAAGTGATATTAAAAACGAGCGTTTTACTTTGATTACAGACAATGTTGTTTTTAAAGATATTCTAGACACCATTGCCGATGTTTTAAAAGTCAAAAAACCACATCTTCATGCAAAACCTTTTTTAATGAATTTCCTTTGGATTGCCGACGGAATATTTTCGACTTTATTTTTTCAAAAAAGAACTATTACAAAAGCGACTGCAAAAGCATCTTATTCTAAAAATCTCTATTCTAATGAAAAAATAAAAACCGCTCTAGGAACGGTTTTTTTAGATGTACATCAATACATAAAAGACATTTCGAAACTATAAACCTTATCTTCTAGGTGGTTTTTTCATTTGTCGTCTTATCGAATCGAGGTTTATTTGTTGTTTTGAACTTTTTTTGATTGAATCCTTTGGAGTTTTTGGAACTTCTTTAAGTTTCTTTTTTGCTTCTTTCGCTGCTTTTTTATTTTCAATAGTAACAAGAGAATCTGCTGCTCTCTCGGCTACCTTCAATCGCTTGCCTACTTCATCAAACATCTCCTTGTAGTTCTCATAATCTGCAGCATAATACATATTATTTTGAGCAAACTGAAGACTGTCAACTTTATATTTTTTTAAAATGAATTTTGTTGGGCTCGTTTCTGTAGAATCTAACAATTCCTGATGCTGGTATTTCATTGCTTCCAGAAGAGACAAATCATACATAATATCAATCATTTTATCTTTCTCAATAAGTTTTGCAGGCTGTTTCACAACATCCTTTTTACAACTTACAGAAAGAAACAAAACCAATAGTATTACTAAACAATTCTTCATTTCAGCTTTTTATCTATCAAACAATAATCGTTTTCCGGCGCGGATATCTTTTACTTTAAAGTTATTGTAAACTAATTCCCCGTTTACAAAAGTATGCGTAATTCTAGATTTAAAAGTATAATTTTCAAAAGGTGACCATCCACATTTTGCAAGAATATTTTCTGGTTTTACGCTCCATGGCAAGCTTGGGTTTACAATTACTAAATCGGCAAAATAACCTTCTTTAACAAAACCTCTTTTTTCGATTTTGAAAATTTTAGCCGGATTATGGCACATTTTCTCCACAATTTTCTCCACGGTGATTTTTCCCTGGTGATGTGCTTCGAACATTGCCACAACTGCATGCTGCACAAGTGGACCTCCAGAAGGCGCTTTTAAGTACGATTGTAATTTTTCTTCTTTAGTATGCGGCGCGTGATCTGTTGCAATAACATCAATTCGGCCGTCATTTAAAGCTTTCCAAAGTTCAGCTCTGTCATGTTCTGTTTTCACAGCAGGATTCCATTTGATGAAATTTCCTTTTGTTTTGTAATCTTCATCGGTAAACCAAAGGTGATGTACACAAACCTCAGCCGTAATTTTTTTATCTTCTAATGGAATTTTATTGGTAAACAATTCCATTTCTTTTGCTGTCGAAAGATGAAAAATATGAAGCCTTGCTCCCGTTTTTTTCGCCAAAGCCACCGCTTTTGAAGACGAAAGATAACAAGCCTCGGCACTTCTAATTAAATTGTGCGCCGTTACCGGAACATCTTCACCGTATTTTTCTTTGAATTCTGCTAAATTGTTCTGAATTGTAGTTTCATCTTCGCAATGAACTGCAATTAACATTGGTGTACTTGAAAATATTTTTTCCAGAGTCTCTTCCTTGTCAACCAGCATATTTCCTGTTGATGAACCTAAGAAAATCTTGATTCCGGCAACATTTTTTGGATTTGTTTTTAAAACTTCTTCCAGATTATCATTCGTTGCGCCCATCATAAACGAATAATTCGCAAATGATTTCTCGGCAGCAATTTGATATTTATCTTCTAATATTTCCTGAGTAACTGCATTTGGAACCGTATTTGGCTGTTCGATGAAAGAAGTAATTCCTCCCGCAATTGCAGCTCTCGATTCTGATTCAATATCTCCTTTATGTGTTAATCCCGGCTCTCTAAAATGAACCTGATCATCGATTGCACCCGGCATTAAATAACTTCCTTCGGCATCAATTACAATACAGTCTGATGTTTTTAGACTGATGCTGTCAGCAACCTCAACGATTAAGTCATTTTCGATCAAAACATCTCCGTCAAAAATAGATCCTTCGTTTACAATTTTGGCATTTTTTATTAAAATCCTGTTCATGTTCTATCTTATAATGTATTGACTAATTTTTTTAAGCGAAGAGAAATTACACCCAGAATTGCTTCCTTAATAATAGCGTTACTCATTTTTGAAACTCCTTTTGTTCTGTCTGTAAAAATAATAGGTACTTCTTTTATTTCAAATTTAGCACAATAAGTTCTGTACTTCATTTCGATTTGAAACGCATATCCAACAAACTTTATTTTGTTTAGATTAATTTTCTCTAAAACTTCTCTTTTATAACAAACAAAACCGGCAGTTGCATCGTGAATTTTCATTCCGGTAATAAATTTTACGTAAACTGATGCAAAATAAGACATTAAAACTCTGCTTAAAGGCCAGTTTACTACATTTACACCTGTAACATAACGGGATCCAATGGCTAAATCAGCACCTCCGAAGTGGCAGGCATCGTATAATTTTTCAAGATCATTTGGGTTATGCGAAAAATCGGCATCCATTTCAAAAATAAAATCGTATTTATGTTCTAATGACCATTTAAAACCATGAACATAAGCGGTTCCTAAACCGGCTTTTTTAGCTCTTTTTTCAAGAAATAATCTTCCCGGATATTCTTCCTGTAATGCAATAACTTTATCGGCGGTATGGTCCGGCGAATTATCGTCGATTATTAGCAGGTGAAAAGATTTATGCTGCGAAAGTACAGCTCTCACTATACTTTCTATGTTTTCAATTTCGTTATAAGTAGGGATTATGACAATACTATCACTCATTTTTTTCTCGGTAATTTCACCGCAAAAGTAAACTTTTTATAGCATTTGGTTCATAATAAATACATAATAAAACTATTGATACAAAAAATTACTAATTTTGTCACGCTATGATTGAACACCTTCATCCACGAATTATTGAAAACAAAGACTGGGCAACAGCTTTGTTTGTCCTGACGTTTGCTGTTGTCGCCATGACAAAATCTGCTTATGAGACTCGTTTTTCAGAATTTAGTAAGCTTATTTTCTCCGATAAGTATGCAAAAATTTATCGGGATAACAGCCACATGAAAAGCAGCTTTACGGTTGGTTTATTTTTTGTGCAGGTTATTTCGTTTGCCTTTTTTATTTTGCTAACGATGAACATTTATGATAAAGCCTCAAAAACGGATTATATTTTATTTATTCAGATTGCAACTTTCCTGCTTTATTTTATTCTGGCTAAATATTTAATTGAGAAAATTGTAGCTGCAGCATTCAACATTGACGACTTTGTGGAGCTTTTTAATTTGCAAAAAGTTACTTACAGAACTTATATTGGCGTTTTAATCCTTCCAATCAATGCAATTTTGTTTTATTATGATAATATTTCAACGATTGTACCGCTAGTAACGATAGGCATTTCGCTGTGTATCAGTCTATACTCTTATTTTATTTCAATTAAAACATATCAAAACGTAATAATCGGTAAGTTATTTTATTTTATTTTATATCTTTGCGCTCTTGAAATAGCGCCTTATTATTTTCTTTATTATTGGATAACAAAAGGGAGTGCTTAGAAAATGTTTATAATATGAAAGTGAAAACAATTTTGGTGTCACAGCCTGAACCTAAAGTGGAGAATTCTCCTTACTTTGAGCTCCAACAAAAACACAAAATAAAAATTGATTTCAGACCATTTATTCATGTGGAAGGGGTTAGCGCAAAAGAGATCCGATTACAAAAAATCGATCTTAATCATTACACTGCGATCATTTTAACAAGTCGAAATGCTGTAGATCATTTTTTTAGAGTGGCTGATGAAATGCGTTACAAAGTTCCTGAAGGATTGAAATATTTTTGTCAATCTGAAGCAGTAGCGTTTTATCTTCAAAAGTATGTTGTTTACAGAAAACGTAAAATTTACGTTGGAGCAAAAGATTTTGCAGATTTATCTCCTCTTATCAAAAAGTACAAAGACGAGAAGTTTTTGCTTCCTGCATCTGACCAGTTAAATGCTGATGCTCCTATAACATTAAACGGCCTGAAAGTAGACTGGGCTCAAGCTATTTTTTACAGAACTGTAATGAGCGACTTGTCTGATCTTGCTGATGTTTATTATGATGTTTTAGCGTTTTTTAGTCCAACAGGAATTAAATCTTTATTTAAAAACTTCCCGGATTTTCAACAAAACAACACCAGAATCGCTGTATTTGGAAGCACAACTCAAAAAGAAGCTTTAGATCATGGTTTAAGAATTGATATTCTTGCTCCAACTCCTGAAACACCTTCTATGACAATGGCTTTAGAGAAATATATTGCAGAAGCAAACAAAGGAAAATAATCCTTTTTTAAAATATTCAAATTTTTAAAATTCCAAATTCCAATTTTTATGTTGGTATTTGGAATTTTTGTTTTTAATGAATTTGTATCACCTTTATTTTCGCGTGGTTGAAACCACCTGCTATGTTTTGAATTTGATTTTTTTTAATCTCCGCTTGGAATTTGGAATTTAAAAAAATTGGAATTTTATTTTTCCTTCCTTTTAACTACATTTGATTTCTATTCTAAACCCAAATCACAATAAATAGTTTCAAATTATAAGTTATGAAAATCAACTCCCTTTTAATCGAAATTGACGGTATCGACAAAGAAATCCTTCGATATCTTATGGACGATGCCCGAAAACCTATTTTACAAATTGCTAATAAAATTGGCATTTCGGGAGCTGCGATTCATCAGCGTTTAAAAAAACTGGAACAGTCTGGTGTTATTTCAGGATCGAAGTTTACTGTAAATCCAAAAGTTTTGGGATATAATACTATGGCGTTTGTGGGAGTTTATCTTGACAAAGCTTCCCGAAACTCAGAAGCTGTAAAAGATTTAAAAAAAATACCCGAAGTTCTGGAATGTCATTATACAACCGGAAACTGGTCGGTTTTAATTAAAATCATCTGCCGTGATAACGAACATTTAATGCAGCTTTTAAATACTAAAATTCAGGCTATTGAAGGTGTTTCAAGAACGGAAACGTTTATTTCACTTGATCAGCAGATTGACAGACAGATTCAATTGTAAAATTAGAGAATGTGACAATTTTTTGATTTATTATTCTAAACTGGACTGAAGTCCAGCTCTACAATATGGATTGAGCCAAGGCTCTTTAGTCGTTCCGAAGGAACATATTATGTTGTAGGGCTGGACTTCAGTCCAGTTTAATTTATATAGATATGCAAAAACAAAACCCGACAGGTTTTAATCTGTCGGGTTTGTCTTTTTTACACCAAATTTGGAATTTGGAATTTTTATATTGGAATTTATTTTTCTTTTAATTCCTCCTGCTTCCGGAATAAATTGAGATATAGTACAATAAAGTTGCAATCGATCCAAGTGCGGCAACAACATACGTTCTTGCAGCCCATTTTAAGGCATCTTTTGCTCCTGCCTGTTCTTCTTGTGTTAACATGTGTTTATTTTCAAGCCATGCTAACGCTCTGTTACTCGCATCGTATTCTACCGGTAGTGTAATAATCGAAAACAATGTTGTTACAGCAAAAATTATAATCCCCACTAATAACAATTGCGGAAAAGTTCTGATCATTAAAATTCCGGCTAATAAAACCCACTGCATATAGCTTGAGGCTACGTTTACAATTGGCACTAATTTAGAACGCATTGTTAACCATTCGTAACCAATAGCATGCTGAACTGCATGTCCGCATTCGTGAGCCGCAACTGCCGCAGCGGCAGCATTTCGATGATTATAAACTGCTTCACTTAAGTTTACTGTTTTATCTGACGGATTATAATGATCTGTTAACTGACCCGGAGTCGAAATAACACGAACATCTCTAATTCCGTTATCCGCAAGCATTTTTTCAGCTATTTCTGCGCCGCTCATTCCGTTTCGTAATTGCAGTTTTGAATACAATTCAAATTTACTTTTAAGTTTTGAACTTACCATCCAGCTAAACAACATTATCGCTCCGGCAAGTATTAAATATTCACCTCCCATATCTTTATCTTTTTTGATTGAATTTAAATTTACAAAACAAACTGCAAATTATGAACCATTTTAACAAAATGTCATTTTGGCATTTTTTCAGACAAAAAACCATATCTAAATAAAAAAGATGCACTGCTGCGCGTCTCTACAATCTATCTCTATAACAATTGCTTATTTATTTCTTCAAATTTCTCAATCAGGCTGTTTATTTTGAACTGCTGTTTTTTGATTTGTTTTGGAAGAATAAAAAACCAATTAACCGCCATCCATAATAATGTTAGTCCATAAGCCAGACTTGCTCCTAAAAAAGTCATTCTGCTGGCATATTCATACATGTATAAACAGATTCCAAACGTAAGCGTTGCAAAATAAAAACGCATCATTGTGGTTTGCAAAAATTGTTGTTTCTTTTTAATCAGAATTAAATTTTGAAGGTATTCCTGATTAGTTTGCGTCGTTTCGATGTTTTTATAATTGCTCAATAATTTATTGTAAACAAATAAATAAATCATCATTGCCAGAATCGTCACGATGATTCCTATTTTAGTCGAAATAAATTGCGGCTGATAATAAATCCAGACAAAAACAATAAACGCAGTTGTTGCAAAAAGCAGCATATTAGTAATCCACAAACTTCTTAAGCCTGCTCTTTTAAATTTATTTACCCGCGCCAGCAAATCCTGCATATCAGGCTGACTTATGAATTGTTTTTTCCATAAATCTTTAAAATCTATATTGTTATCGTTGTCCATTTTCTTTAAATTTTTGAGTCAGTTTTTCTTTTATTCTGTGAATTTTCACTCGCACATTGGCTTCAGAAAGTCCAATAATTTTAGCGATTTCTGCCTGCCTGACATCTTCTAATTCTAATGAGATAATGATACGTTCCGTTTCGGGCAGTTCAGCGATACATTTATATAAAAACTGAATTTGAGGTTCTAATGAAGTTTGTTTTTCTTCTGAAAGATGAATTGGCAGTTCTGATTTTGGAAAGCGTTTTTGCTTTTCTATCTGCCGAAGACAATTATTAGACGCAATTCTAAATATCCAGGTTCCAATAGAAGATTCGTTTCTAAAGGTTTCCAGCTTTTGCCAGACAATTATAAAGGTTTCCTGAGCTAAATCCTGTGCGGCATCATAATCATTCACAAATCCCATGCAAAGCCTGAAAATTCTATCCCAATATGTTTTGTAGATTTCTTCGAATTCCATTTTAAGATTTTAAAAAAGTGTTTAATTGTGCCAAATACCATTCAGTATCATCGTACATTATGAAATGTAAACCTTTATTAGCATATTGAAAATTAGCTGTTTTTAGGTTTTTATACTGCCCTTCGATTGCCGGTTTTAAATTTATAAAATAAGATTCTAATAAAATTAGCGACGGACATTTTATCGTCGAAATCCTATCTCTCAAATCAGTATTATAGAAATCGCAATACATTTGAGCAAAGGTTTTTCTATCTGATTTTACACTCCAACCGATAACCATTTCTAGTTTTGAAGTATCCTGCAAAAGTCTCGGCATGGCTTGTTTCTGCATATCATAAAACTGTGTTTCGGTCATTGTCATCATTTGATTTACTGTTGCTGAACAATCATTATTTTCTTTTGATTTAAAAGAAGGATCGGTTAAAGCAGCCAAACAAGGCAAAGCATCAACAACGACAATCTTACCAATTAATTCCGGATAATCTGCAGCGATGGCAAGCGCCAGTCCGCCGCCCATACTGTGACCGATTATAATTGGTTTTTCTATTTTATTTTCTTTGATGTAATTGGCAATTCCTGTTTTCCAATTTTCAAACGAAGGATTTGGCTGTGGTTTTGCTCCGGCAAATCCGGCCATTGTTAGCGTATAACAAGTAAAATCTTTTTCGAATGCGGCTTTGGTTTCGTTCCATACTTCACCAGAAGAAGCAAATCCGGGAATGAATATAATCGATTGTTTTCCTTTTCCGGTTTTAAGAACTTCAAAAGGATATGATTTTGTTTGTGCAAAAACATTTAGACATAATGCAGAGAATAAGAATGCGATAATTAAGATGATATACTTTTTCATTTTTAATAGTTCTAAGTTGTTAATTTAATCGGATCCGTCGTTTGGATACGTGAACTATTAAAATGTTACAACTCAAATTAAATTTTCAATAAAAAAATTTCAAATTCCAATGTTGGTGTGTGTTTTTAACGCAAAGTGCGCTAAGGTTTTTCGCAAAGTTTGGAAGTTTTTTTGTTTGTAATTCCGATTTTATCGAGAAAGAGCGCAAAGTTTTTCCACATCTTTGTCATTGCGAGAAACTAAGCAACCTCACTATAATAAAACACAAAGCTTGATCTAGCCAATGAGATTGCTTCGTTCCTCGCAATGACTCACCGCCGCGTGAAAAAATAATTCGTGAAAATTCGTGCAATTCGTGGCAAAAAAATAAACAAAAAAAAATCCCAAACTCCAATCGTAAAATTGGAATTTAGGATTTTTATATTGGACTCGAGCGATAGCGAATAGGCGAAGCAATTTTAAAATTAACCTACAAGGTTGATAATTTTTCCAGGAACGATAATCACTTTATTTGGAGTTCTTCCGTCTAATTGTCTTTGCGTTCTTTCGTCTTTCATTACGATTTCTTCGATTTGCGCTGCGGTTAAATCCAAAGGCAATTCGATTGTGAAACGCATTTTTCCGTTAAAAGAAACTGGATATTCTTTATTGGTTTCAACTAAATGTTTTGCATCAAAAATTGGGAAAGCAACTTCTGAAATTGAAGTTGTATGTCCTAACTGTGACCACAATTCTTCTGCGATATGCGGTGCATAAGGCGAAACCAAAATGGCTAATGGTTCTAAAATCGCTCTTGAATGACAGTTTTGAGAAGACAATTCATTTACACAAATCATAAACTGAGAAACTGAAGTATTGAAAGAGAAATTCTCAATATCTTCTGCTACTTTTTTGATTGTTTTGTGTAATGATTTTAAGTTGTCTTTTGTTGGTTCGTCGTTGTTTACGATTAAACCGTTATCATCAAAATACAATCTCCATAATTTTTTCAAGAAACCAAAAACTCCTGAAATTCCAGCAGTATTCCAAGGTTTTGCCTGCTCTAATGGTCCTAAGAACATTTCGTATAAACGCAATGTATCAGCGCCGTATTCGTTACAAATATCATCTGGCGTTACCACATTGTATTTTGATTTCGACATTTTTTCGACTTCGCGAGAAACTTTAAAATCTCCATTTTGTTCTTTTATAAACGTTCCTTTTTTTGCAAGAATTCTCGCTTCTGTTCGTGAATCCTTCTCTAACTTATCGAATAATAAATTATTACTCAGATCAACGCAATTTATATCAATACGCTTTGGAGACAGAAGCAAATATTTAGATACAGCAATAAATTCTTGAATACATTCCTTAATTTCATAAGCAACAATAATTTCATTTCTTAAATATTCATTTAAATCTTTAATAAATATCCATTTTTGATCTTTATCTTTTGCTACACCTTCTTCATTAAACTTTAAATCTGGGATATTTTCAATCAATCCCGATGACAAATAAACACTTTTATTGTCTTCTGTTAATCGACGAATTTCTTTTCTGATTTCTTCCGTTTTATTTTCCTCATCAATAAAGACATTAACAGCCAATTGATAAAAACTTGCACTCATTCCCAAAATCATTCCCTGATTAATCAGTTTTTTGAATGGCTCTTCGGTTGGAGCAAAACCTTTGTCTTTTAAGAATTTATTCCAGAAACGAGAATACAATAAATGTCCGGTTGCGTGTTCGCTTCCTCCAATGTATAAATCTACACTTTCCCAGTAAGCTAGAGCTTCTTTACTTGCAAATTCATTTTCATTGTGTGCATCCATATAACGCATCCAATACCATGAACTTCCTGCCCAACCCGGCATTGTGTTTAATTCAAGAGGAAAAATTGAAACATTGTCAACTAAATCAGTATCGACAACTTTATTTTGTTTTGTATCCCAAGCCCAAACTGCTGCATTTCCTAATGGAGGCAAACCGTCTTCTGTTGGTAAATATTTCTCAACTTCTGGCAAAATAATTGGCAAATGCTGTGTATCAATCATTTTAGGCAATCCGTTTACATAATAAACCGGGAATGGTTCACCCCAATAACGCTGACGAGAGAAAACAGCATCACGCAAACGGTAATTTGTTTTTCCTGTTCCCTGCCCGATTTCTTCAAGTTTATAAATCGCTTTTGCTGTTGCATCTTTATAATTTAATCCGTTTAAGAAATCAGAAGCTGCGATTTCAACATTGTCTTTTGATCCGTAAGCACCTTCAGAAATATCAACATTAGCGAAGATATTTTTGATTTCCTGCATTCCGTTTTGACCTTTAAAGAAATTAGCAAAAGCATAATCTCTTTCGTCTCCGCAAGGAACCGCCATTACAGCGCCTGTTCCATAACCTGCCAAAACATAATCACCAATCCAAACCGGAATAGCTTCTTTTGTAAATGGATGTTCAGCATAAGCTCCTGTAAATACTCCCGAAATAGTTTTTACATCTGCCATACGCTCGCGCTCTGAACGTTTTGCTGTTTTTTCGATATAGGCTTCAACCGCAGCTTTTTGCTCTGGAGTTGTAATTTTAGCAACCAAATCATGTTCTGGTGCCAAAGTCATAAAAGTAACTCCAAAAATAGTATCAGGACGAGTCGTGAAAACTTCGATTACCTCATCGTGATTTTTCAAATTAAAAGTTACCAAAGCTCCAACCGATTTCCCGATCCAGTTTCTTTGAGATTCTTTTATAGATTCACTCCAGTCAATATCATTTAAACCTTGAAGCAAACGTTCTGCATAAGCAGAAATTCGCATACTCCATTGTGTCATTTTTTTTCTGATAACAGGAAAACCTCCACGCTCAGAAACTCCGTTTACAATTTCGTCATTTGCCAAAACAGTTCCTAAACCAGGACACCAGTTTACTTCTGTTTCTGCCAAATAAGTCATTCTGTATTGCAAAAGGATTTTTTCTTTTTGATCTTCAGAATAGGAGTTCCATTCATCAGCAGTAAAAATCGCAACATTGTCATCGCAAACTGCTTCAACCAATGCATTTCCGCTTTCTTCAAACACCTTTACAAGCTCTGAAATTTCAAATGCCTGACCTTGTTTTCTGCAATACCAAGAGTTGAACAACTGGATAAAAATCCATTGTGTATGTTTATAATAATCAGGATTTGAAGTTCGTACTTCACGACTCCAGTCAAATGAAAATCCTATTTTGTCTAATTGTTTTCTGTATCCGGCAATTTGTTTTCCTTCTTTATCAACACCACCGTCAATATTTACGCGTGTTGTATCTTCAGGACGCTGTCCTGTTTGAATTGCATATTGTTCTGCCGGCAATCCGAAACTGTCGTAACCCATTGGGTGCAAAACATTGAAGCCTTGGTGTCTTTTGAAACGAGAATAAACATCTGAAGCTATATAACCCAGCGGGTGCCCAACGTGTAATCCTGCTCCAGATGGATAAGGAAACATATCGAGAACATAATGTTTAGGTTTTTCAGAGTTATTTTTTGCTGCAAAAGTTTGATTTTCTGCCCAATATTTTTGCCATTTGGCGTCAATTTCGTTTGGATTGTACTTCATTTCTAAGTGACTAAGATTCTAAGTTACTAAGGTTCTAAGGCTTTTCACTAAATTAATTATTAGGCGCAAATTTACATTTATTGCGCATTGTACCAAAGCTATTTCATTGACAAACAAATAAATTTACGTTTTACGTATTTACAATTAAGTAAAAATACGTATTATTGCAATTACAAATACTTATTTGCACTGAAATCTATGGCAGAAAATAAGAAATACAATATCGAAGTTCGGGTTTGGATTGAAGGAGCAGAAGGCGCTTTTCTTGGTATTGGCAAAGTCTGGCTTTTAGAAAATATTCGAAAAACAGGTTCGATTACAAATGCTGCTAAAGAAATGAAAATGGCGTATCGACAAGCCTGGCAATTGGTTGAAGAAATGAATCAGCGTGCCGAAAGTCCGCTTGTTGAAAAACTATTAGGCGGAAAAGGCGGCGGCGGCGCACGATTGACGGAAGCCGGAGAAAGAGCGATAACCACTTTTTACGAACTCGAAAAACGTATTAAAGATTTTGCTGAAAAGGAAACTCAAAATCTGAAATTTTAATTTAAAGAAATCAGTTCGCAGAATTTATATTTTTAATCTCGCAAAGACGCTAAGTCGCAAAGAGAATAATATTAAAACTTAAAAAAGAAAAAAAACTTTGCGACTTAGCGTCTTTGCGAGATTAATAAAACCCAGAGCAGATAAAGCATTTAAACCAAGACCATTTTTTTTAACCATCAGTATTCATTTTAAAACATACTGAAATAAAACCAAAAGCATGAACCAAAAACTATATCTGTTTTTTCTAATTATAAGCTTGAAAAGTTTTTCTCAAACCGAAAATTCTAAAGCAAAGCAAGACAGCATTAAAAAAGAAGAATTAAACGAAGTTGTTATTACAGCATCCCGACGTCCTGAAAATTTAATGCGTTCTCCTATAACAATTGAACAATTAAAATCGGCGGAAGCCAGAAATATGGGATCGGCAAGTATTTATGAAGCGCTGGAAAATGTAAAAGGCGTTCAGATTATTACGCCCAGTTTAGGTTTTAAAGTGATTAATACAAGAGGTTTTGCCAATTCGACCAATGTTAGATTCGCACAATTAGTGGACGGAATTGATAATCAGGCTCCGCATCTGGGCGCGCCAATTGCAAATGCTTTGGGTGCCAATGATCTTGATATAGATAAAATCGAAATTATTCCTGGAACTGCCGCTGCTTTATACGGAATGAACGCCATTAATGGTTTGGCTAATATCCAGACTAAAAATCCCTTTGAATATCAAGGAATTGCCATACAGCAATTAACCGGCGTAAATCATGTTGGAAACATTGACCGGTTTTCTCCAAAAGTTTATTCGCAGTTTAATTTGAGATTGGCAAAAGCTTTCAATGAAAAATTGGCGTTTAAAGTAAATGCATCTTCAACCGGAGGAAAAGACTGGGTTGCAGATGACAGAACTGATCTGGCTCCAAATGCAAATGCTTCAACCAATTTATTTGGTGCCGATAATCCGGCTTACGATGAAGTAAATGGTTATGGAAATGAGTCGGCAAACCGAAAAACATTAAACTTAAATGGCAAAAATTATGTTGTTGCCAGAACCGGTTATCGCGAAACAGACATTACTAATTATGATATTAAAAATTATAAAGCTGATGTTGGGTTTTACTTTCGTCCAAAACAAGGAAATGAACTTTCTGTAACGTATAAAACCGCTTTGATCAATACGATTTATCAGCGTTCGAATCGTTTTAGACTTGACGACTATACTTTAAATCAGTTTGCGGTAGATTATCACACCCCTATTTTTCAGGTAAAAGCGTATGCTACAACTGAAAATACTGGAAACTCATACAATTTACGTTCACTTGCCGAAAACATGGATCGCGCTTATAAATCTGATGATAAATGGTTCGCAGATTACAGTACGGCTTATAAAAATGCAGTTACAAATGGCGCAACTGTTGCCGATGCCCACAGAATTGCCAGAACACAATCTGATCAAGGAAGATTTCAACCCGGAACCGAGACTTATGAAAACAAGAAAAATGAATTAATCGATATCAATAACTGGGACATTGGTGCGGCTTTGCTCGTAAAATCGACTTTAGTTCATGGCGAAGGTTTATTGAATTGGGACAAGGCTTTTGTAGATTTCTTCGAAAAAATCGATGCTAAACTTTTAAGCGGTTTCGATTACAGAAATTACATTATCGTTCCAGACGGAAATTATTTTATAAATCCCGTTCATACTGATGAAAATTTGACGTACCAAAAAACAGGAGGTTTTACACAATTGACAAAAGATTTATTTCGTTCCAAATTGCGTTTAGGCGCAACAATTCGAATTGATAAAGCTGATTATTTTGATGCCAAGTTTACACCACAGTTTACGGCAGTTTATTCTCCAAAAGAAGTGCTTAATTTTAGGGCTTCGTATCAAAACGGATATCGATTTCCAAGTATTTTTGAAGGGTTTTCTAACGTGAATTCGGGCGGCGTAAAACGTGTTGGCGGTTTACGAATTATGTCTGATGGTATTTTTGAGAATTCCTACACAAAAGCTTCAATCGATAAATTTCAGGCGCAGGTAAATACTGATGTGAACACAAACGGTTTAACTCAGGCGCAGGCCATTGAAAAGAATAAAAATACCATTCAAAAAAATCCTTATACCTATTTACAGCCTGAATTTGTAAAGTCGTTTGAATTTGGTTTTAGGGGAATTACATTAAACCGAAACCTTTTTATTGATGCCGATTTTTATTATAACTCTTATAAAAATTTCATCGCTCAGGTCGAAGCAAGTATTCCAAATACTACAGATCCAAATCAAATTCCGACCGCTTTATATTCTAAAAACACGCAAAATCGTTACCGTTTGTGGACGAATTCTAAAAGTAAAATTTACAATTATGGCGGAAGTTTAGGTTTAAAATATCGAATTGATGCAACTTTTACAGCTTTGACCAATCTTACTTATACCAAACTCGACCGAACTGACGATAAAGATGGTTTAGAAGATGGTTTCAACACACCGGAATTTAATGTTAACGGAACTTTATTGGCCCAAAACATCTGGAAAAATCTTAGCGCAAGTGCGACGGCGCGTTATCAAAACAATTTTGATTATGTTTCTTTTTTAGTCAGCGGAACGGTTCCGGCTTATTGGTCAATGGATGCACAAATCAATTATAACTTCAAAAGAACAGGTCTTACTACAAAATTAGGCGGAACAAATATTTTAAATAAACCTTATACTTCAATTCTTGGCGGGCCGTCAATTGGCGGATTGTATTATTTATCTTTAGTTTGGGAAACCAGCAAAATTTAATATTTAACCGCAAAGTTCGCTAAGCTTTGTGTTCATAAAGCTTAGCGAACTTTGTATTTTTATAAAACAATACCTTTAAAATAACTTTGTGAACTTTGCGTTACTATTTTTTAGCCACAGATTAAAAGGATTCACACAGATTTTGAAATCATTTTAATCCTTTAATCTGCAGCTATTCTCTTTTAACTTTGCGAACATTGCGAAAACCTTGCGCACTTTGCGGTTAAATAAAAACTTTTATTCAATATCAAATCGTACATTTATAGTATAAAAGTTTGTTATTAACTTTAAATAAAGAAATTCTTTATTATTTTTACCACATAATTTAAGTATCTATGAGTTCTAATTTTGATAAATTTCAAAAACGCAGGTTAATTTCCTCTTATTTTTCGGTTGTATTAAGTGTATTCTTGGTTTTATTCCTTTTGGGAGTACTGGGATTATTCATTATCAATTCTAAAAAACTGGCAGATGATTTTAAAGAAAAAATCGCCATGACGGTTTTCTTTAAAAACGAAGCGAATGACAGTATTATCAAAGCATTTGATTCAGAATTAAAAAGAGCTCCTTTTGCGCTTTCTTATGTTTATGTAACCAAAGAAAAAGCAGCAAAAGAACATACTGATATTATTGGAGAAGACTTCCTGACGTTTTTGGGCGAAAACCCATTATTGAATTCATACGACATTCACTTAAAAGCAGATTATGTTGAACGTGACAGTATTTCTAAAATAGAAAGCGCATTACGTCAAAACACTATGATTGAAGACATTGTTTACGACAAACAATTAGTAAATCTGGTAAACGACAATATTAAAAAAGTAAGTATGTGGATTTTGATTATCAGTGGTTTCCTTACTGTAATTGCTGTTTTATTAATCAATAGTTCGCTTCGTTTATCAATCCATTCCAACCGTTTTATTATTAAAACCATGCAAATGGTGGGTGCTACAAAATCGTTCATTCGTAAACCTTTTGTAACGCGCAGCGTAAAATTAGGAATGCTTGGTGCTTTACTGGCAATTATTGCCTTAATTGGACTTTTATTCTATGTAGAAACTAATTTCCCTGGTTTAGGAATTTTAGAAGATAAAGCTTTAATTGGATTGGTTTTATTGGCCGTTTTCGGATTAGGGGTTTTAATTACCTGGGTAAGCACACACTTTGCAACACAGCGTTTCCTTAATTTAAGAACTGACGATCTTTATTAATTTTAGATTGCAGATTTTAGATTTGAAAAGGCCTTCGACTTCGCTCAGGCTGACAAATAAATAAAAATGCCCTTGATTATCCAGGGCAACAAAATATAAAAAATGAAGAACAACAATATTAAAGAAGAACAACAGCAAAAACAGGAATTCCTTTTTGACGGTATCAATTACAAAATTTTATTAGTTGGTATTGGCGTTATTGCATTAGGATTTATTTTAATGTCTGGCGGTGGAAGTGATAATCCGAATGTTTTTAATGAGGATGTTTTTAGTTTTAGACGTATTCGTTTAGCTCCAACAACTGTTTTAATTGGTTTTGGAATCACGATTTATTCTATTTTCAAAAAATCTAAATAAATTAGGTTTATAGATTTCAATTAAAACTTTGAGCGCAGCGAAAAGAACAATCTGAAATCTAAAATCTGAAATCTAAAATTTCTAATGAACACATTACAAGCTATCGTTCTTGCCATTATTGAAGGAATTACAGAATTTTTACCTGTTTCTTCAACTGGACACATGATTATTGCCTCTTCTTTTTTTGGAATCGCACATGAAGATTTCACTAAACTTTTTACGATTGTTATTCAGCTTGGTGCTATACTTTCGGTTGTTGTTTTATACTTTAAACGTTTCTTTCAAACGCTTGATTTTTACTTTAAACTTTTAGTTGCTTTTATTCCGGCGGTAGTTTTAGGATTATTGCTGAGTGACTTTATTGATGGTTTATTAGAAAACCCGGTTACGGTTGCAATTTCTCTTTTAATTGGAGGATTAATTTTATTGAAAGTTGACGAATGGTTCAACAACCCAAATACTGCCGAAACTTCACAAGAAATCACCTATTTACAAGCGGTTAAAATTGGATTATTTCAATGTATCGCGATGATTCCCGGAGTTTCACGAAGCGGCGCCAGTATTGTGGGCGGAATGTCTCAAAAATTATCAAGAACAACGGCTGCCGAATTCTCGTTTTTTCTTGCAGTTCCAACTATGCTGGGCGCAACAGTAAAAAAATGTTACGATTATTACAAAGCTGGATTTGAATTATCTCACGATCAAATCAACATACTAGTTATTGGAAACATTGTTGCTTTTATTGTAGCACTTTTGGCTATTAAAACCTTTATTGGATTTTTGACTAAAAACGGTTTTAAAGTTTTTGGTTATTACCGAATTCTTGCCGGAATCATCTTATTGCTGATTCACTTTTTCATTCACCCGCTTACCATTATATAATGACACCCGAAGAATATTTAAACGGACAGGTTTTATTGATAGACAAACCTTTAAAATGGAGTTCGTTTCAAGCGGTCAATAAATTAAAATACCTTTTAATTAATAAAGTCGGACTTCCAAAAAAGTTCAAAATTGGACATGCCGGAACTTTAGATCCGTTAGCATCCGGTCTTTTATTAATTTGTACCGGAAAATTTACCAAAAGAATTTCTGAACTTCAGGGTCAGGCAAAAGAATATACGGGAACATTTTACATTGGAGCCACTACTCCATCGTATGATTTAGAAACCGAAATCGATCAGACTTTTCCAACGGAACATATCGACGAAGCTTTAATTCACGAAACGGTGAAACAATTTTTAGGCGAAATCGACCAGAAACCGCCTATTTTTTCGGCTATTAAAAAAGATGGTGTTCGCTTATATGAACATGCGCGTGCCGGAGAATCTATAGAGATTGAAAGCAGAAAAACTACGATTCACGAATTTGAAATTACACGAATTGCGCTGCCTGAAATTGATTTTAGAGTAGTTTGCAGTAAAGGAACGTATATTCGGTCTCTGGCTTACGATTTTGGAAAAGCAATGAATTCCGGTTCGCATTTAACTGTTTTATGCAGAACGAAGATTGGTGACTACGACGTAAAAAATGCGATTGATATTACGTTGTTTGAAGAAAGTCTTACTTCATAAAAAACAAGAAGCACATTACATATAAATATTGTAATGTGCCTACTCCTAAAATAATGTTACTCCATACTTATTGCTTAATCAATAGTGAGGAACATTTCTTTGTCCTCCGAATAAATATCTGGAGAAAAAATCATAAAACCTTTCGAATAACTTTTTCATAATAGTGCATTTTTAATTGTTAGTAGAAAATAGACACCAATAAAAAGAGTAAATCAAAAAATATATAATAGAAGTGGGATTGGTTATAGCAAGATACAAAATTTTCTAATAAAAAAACTATTTTCTTACATTTTTTAAAAACATTATAACATTTACTATCAACACTTTACCACTAAAGGGTTTCAGACAAGTATTACAAAAGTAATCAACAATTAAAGTCGGTTATATTTGATCTTTTCCATGATTTCGACCAGCTCTTCCTGCACAGAAAGACCTTTATCTGCGAGATACCATAATTGTAAATCGGTTTTAATTTTTTCATCAATTGGGCCAACATCTCTTTTATGGTTAGCCATTAATTCGGCTGCGCCTTTTGGTCTTGGTCCCCAATCGGCACGAACAATTCCGGCTTCTTTGCAGATCACAATTATTTTCGGAATCGCTCTTCCGCCGTTTGTCAAATATTGATTCATCAATTCGTCGTTTTCATCACGAAGTACAATTCGAAGATCAATTTTTTTATTAGATCCGTGCGCCATTTTATCTAAAATGGGAAGAATCTGTGCCGCATCTCCGCACCAGCCTTCAGAAATTACAAGCCAGATATAATGATTATCCAGATGCTGGAGTTTTGAAATAACATCTTCGGAGATTTTGATTGTTTTTTCTAATCGATTCATTCTGGCTTCGTTCAATTTGGAATAATTAGTCAGACTTTCAGACTGTTCGCTTCCTGTTGATTTTCCTTCAGATAATAAATCAGTAACTAATTTTCGATATTCAGCATAGGAATGACTGTTGAATAATGCTTTGGCTACAGTACTTTTCATAGAGGTTTATTTTGCTTACTATAAAATTACGGATTTTAAAAACAACCTCGAATGACTTTTATCACATTCGAAAGAAAAAATCAAAAAAGTCGTTATAAAATTAAATCTCAAGTACAATTAATTTTTTGTAAACATTATTTTTAAAAATCAGAATATGTCTATATTTGCACAAATTAACGCAACACGAAATATGAAATATAAAAGAATTCTTCTAAAACTTAGCGGTGAGGCCTTAATGGGTGATTTACAATACGGAATTGACCCTAAAAGATTAGCCGAATATGCAGATGAAATTAAACAGATCCATGCAAAGGGAGTAGAAATTGCAATCGTTATTGGAGGAGGAAATATTTTTAGAGGCGTTGCCGGTGCCAGCGCAGGAATGGACCGAGTACAAGGTGATTATATGGGAATGCTTGCTACTGTTATTAACGGAATGGCTTTGCAGGGTGCACTTGAAGACAAGGGAATGAAAACGCGTTTGCAGACTGCTTTAAAAATGGAATCTATTGCAGAACCATATATCAAAAGAAGAGCAGATCGTCACTTAGAAAAAGGAAGAATTGTTATTTTTGGTGCCGGAACAGGAAATCCATATTTTACAACTGATACTGCAGCGGTTCTAAGAGGAATCGAAATCAATGCTGATGTGATCTTAAAAGGAACACGTGTTGATGGTGTTTACGATTCTGATCCTGAAAAAAATGCTTCGGCTGTAAAATTTGATTTTATCTCGTTTGATGATGTTCTTAAAAAAGGACTAAATGTAATGGATACAACAGCTTTTACTTTAAGCCAGGAAAACAAATTGCCAATTGTTGTTTTTGACATGAACAAAATTGGAAACCTTTTGAAAATCTGCGAAGGAGAAAACATCGGAACTGTAGTAAATATATAAGTCCCAGTAACAGTTTACAGTCGCAACGGCTTAAACTGAAAACTGAGACTGAAAAACTGAAAACTAAAAAAAAAATGACTGAAGAAATCGATTTTATATTAGAAAGTACTGAAGAATCTATGAACGGTTCTATTGCACACTTAGAGAAAGAATTTCTAAACATTCGTGCAGGAAAAGCTTCTCCAGCTATGCTTGGAGGTGTTTTTGTTGATTATTACGGATCTGCAACGCCACTTTCTCAAGTGTCAAAAATCAGTGTTCCTGATGCAAGAACAATTACTTTGCAGCCTTTCGAAAAAAACATGTTACAAGCCATTGAAAAAGCTATTTTAATTGCTAATATTGGCTTTAATCCAATGAATAACGGAGACGTTATCATTATCAGCGTTCCGCCTTTAACAGAAGAGCGTCGTCGTGATCTGGCTAAACAAGCTAAATCTGAAGCTGAAGATGCAAAAATTGGTATTCGTAACTCTCGTAAAGACGCAAATACTGACATTAAAAAATTAGAAAAAGAAGGAACTTCAGAAGATATCTGTAAATCTGCAGAAGAAGAAGTTCAAAACTTAACAAACACTTATATTAAAAAAATTGATGAATTATTAGCTGCAAAAGAAGCTGAAATCATGAAGGTTTAAGTATTTGATACTGAAATTCAAAAATCCGTCTGGTAAAATTATCAGACGGATTTTTTTATTCTTATTTTTGCATACCAAAATTGAATTCTTTCCGTTTTTGAATCTATATAATTCTCTATGAGGCTATTTTGTTTTTTGACTTTATTTTTTACGCTTAGTATTCAGGCGCAATTTCAAATAAGCGGAATTGTAACAGATTCAAACAACAAGCCACTTCCCTTTGCGACTATTAAAACTTCTGATAATAGCAACACAATTACAGATGTTGACGGGAAATTTACATTCAAAACTTCTATAAACTCGGGGAATTTTATTGTTTCCTATATTGGTTTTCAAACTAAAACTATTGCGATAGTAGAAAACAAAAAGTTTTATTCTGTTTCCTTATCTCAAAAAACAGATGATTTAAAAGAAGTTATTGTTTCTAATGAAAATCCGGCTTTAACGATTATCAAAAAAGTTATTGCCAATAAAAACAATAATAATCCGCAGAAAAAATTAAGCAGTTTTGAGTACAAAACCTATAATAAACTTATTGTTACCGCCAATCCTGATTCGATTGACGGGAGAATAGATTCATCTGCCGTTTATAAAGACTTTAATAAAAAGAAAATCAACATCGATTCCTCTGATTATAAATTCAAAGAAATAATAAGCAAACAGCATTTATTTCAAACCGAAAAAGTTTCACAATATCAATTCGGAAATAATAAACTTAAAGAAACGGTTCTGGGAACCAAAATAGCCGGTTTTAAAAATCCTATTTATGAAGTTATCGCTTTCAATTTACAGTCTATTTCGATTTACGATAACAAATATGAGCTTTTCGAAACTAAATACGAAAATCCTATTTCGAACACAGCTCCTGGAACCTACAATTACAAATTACTGGATACCGTAAACATAAAAGGACGTGAAACTTTTATGATTTACTTTAAAAATAAACACAAACGAAGAACATCAGGCTTAGAAGGTGTGTTGTATATCGACTCGCAAAATTTTGCTATTGCAAAAGCGGTAATGCGCATAAAAGGCGTTTTAGATATTAGCGGTATTCACGAATTTGATTACGTGCCAAATGAAAAAGTATGGTTTCAAAGTAATACGACTTTTAAAATCGTAAAAGGTAAAAATGACGATGATATTAAAATTTTAGGCGGAACGATTCAGTTTGACGGAGATGTTGCCGAAGATTTTGAACCTAGAAAAAAAGCCGCTTCAGATTTCACCTATTTACTTTCTGAAAGTAATAATTTTGATATTCATTACAATACCGAAACTCCAATAAAAAACCCATCTCTTTATATTGAAATTAAAGACGATGCAAGCAAAAAGCCGGAAGAATTTTGGAATCAGTACCGCAAAGAAGCTTTAGACCAAAAAAGCCAGAAAACGTATCAATTATTAGACAGCTTATCTATCAATAAAAGAATTGAAAAACGTTTGGGATTAGGCCGAAAAATCATTAATGGCTATATTCCAATTGGCCCTGTTGATTTAGATTTAAAGAAAATTATTAGTTACAACAATTACGAAGGTTTTCGGTTAGGTCTTGGAGGCATTACAAATGATAAATTTTCTAAAGATTTTAGAATTGAAGGCTATACGGCATACGGTACAAAAGACGGTGTTGTTAAATACAATTTAGGAGCTGGTGTTTTATTAGACCAAAATACGAACACTTGGTTAAACGGATCGTATACAGATGATGTACGGGAAATTGCTAGTACACTGTTTGCTGTTGACAAACGTGTATTTAAAATTTATGATCCGAGACCAATCAACATTAGTACTTTTTATCATTATAAAAGCTGGAAAGCAAATGTACAGACGAAAATCATTCCGAAGACAGAAGCTGTTCTGGAACTATCCCGAACGTATGTTGAGCCTAAATTCGATTATCTTTTTAATTACAACGGTCAGTTGTATTCAAGTTTTATTATGACAACCGCAATGGTTTCTATTGTTTGGGCGCCTTTCAGCGACTTTATGCAGACTCCAACAGGAAGAACGGAATCTGATAAAAGATTCCCTCGATTTACTTTTCAGTATACACAATCGCTGCCAAATGTTTTAGATAATGATTTTAGTTTCGGAAAAATAGATTTCAAAACGGAGTACGAAAAGAAATATCTAAACGGTCAAAAAACAAGTCTGCTTTTACAGGGAGGTCATGCAATAGGTGATGTTCCGATTACGCATTTATATAATACCATGCCGAATAACCTTACTAAGGAAACTATTATTCAGCGTATAACTTTTGCCGGAAGAAACAGTTTTGAAACTATGTTTTTTAATGAATTTTTCTCCAGTCAATATGTGTTTTTTCAAATCAAACATGGTTTTGATAGAATTAAAATCATGAAAAAAGTACGTCCTTCACTAGTTTTAGTTACCAGAATGGCGTGGGGAAATATGGAAAAACCGGAACAACACGTTGGCCCGACTTATAAGACATTAGATAAAGGTTTCTTCGAATCAGGAATTGAATTAAATAAAATCTACAAAGGTTTTGGTCTCGGCGGATTCTATCGCTACGGTCCGAATCAATTACCTGAATTTGATGATAATATTGCGGTTAAGATTTCTTATGTTCTTGATTTGGGATTATAAATTTTAAATTCCAAATCTTAAAATTCCAAATTCCAATTAGAGCGAGTTTAACCGCAAAGGTCACAAAGTTTTTTTTCGCAAAGTTTGCAAAGTTTATTAAGAAAACATGTTTTGATGAGAGCACAAAGCAATTCTCCTATTTTTGTCTTCCTGAGCGAAGTCGAAGGATCGTCTCGTAACTCCACAAAGTTTAATTATACACAAAGTTTGTCATTTCGATTTCTATAATAAACTTTACGGTTAACCTTTGTCAAAGTTTAAAACTTTGACAAAGGTCTGCAGACAATTAATACCATAAAAAAATCCCAAACCCCAATCATAAAAATTGGAATTTGGAATTTAAATATTGGAATTTTAAACTAACTATGGTTTCAAAATCAGCACCGAAGGCGTATTATTCAGCCATGTACTTTGAGATTCGATCAATTTTTTCCAGCTGTCTAAACTTATAATCATTAAGTTCTGACTATCCAGAAAATCTTTTTTGATTGTTCTGTCGTGCATAATCATAATATGATTTGGTGCAATTTGCTCGATAGAACGAATCGTTTCCTGAATGTCTCGTGTGTTTTTTACTTCACCGCTGGCATCCAGAACTGTAATTTGTGAACCATTATTATTGATTAATTTTTTAGCAAAATCAATTAAAAAAGCATCTTCACGGCTAAAAATCGGCATGAATACCTGATTTACTTCTTCAAGATCTTTATCAATAAAAATACCAACCGGCATTTTGGTTTTTGCAAGAATATGACGCGTTCTTTCATCAAAAGGATTATTTTCAAATAAACCTTCTTTTCCGGTAAACTTGTCGATTAAACGATCCGGATTTACGATTCGGGTTGTAAAACCAAGAATTTTTCCAAGTAAAGTTCCATCAAAAATAGACTGTCCTAAACCAACCAATAGTAAATCATATTCTCCTTGATTCGCTGCGTCAATGATATCGGTATCAATATCATTAGAAACTTTAAACAGGCTTACCATATTTTGGTTCAGCTTGTGCGATTCTTCGATAACCGGAACTAACATTTTACGTTCGTGTTCTTTTACATCAAACGAATGTATTTCTGTACTTAAAGACAAATGCATTGCCGTTACGATTGAATTATCCTGCTGTTTTTTAACTAAACTATTGGCAATTTGCAACAGTTTTTTTCCTCTTTCAGGAGTTCCAAAGGAAAGCAGTATTTTGTATTTACTTTTATTTCCAATTTCCTGTGGAATAGCCGTGATTTTATCTTTAAAAACAAACCCGATGAAATCTAAAGCCGGCCCTGTCATAAAAGTGGTTACCAAAGCCATAATGACCATCATGGTAAAAATCTCTGTCGATAAAACACCAAGATCGTATCCAATATTTAAAACAACCAACTCCATTAAACCTCTTGTGTTCATCAAGGCTCCAATGGCCAGACTATCTTTCCAGTTTTGACCCACAAATTTTGCTGCTAATGCACTTCCAAAGAATTTTCCGGCCACGGCAACCGCTATAATTAATCCGGTAATTTTCCATAATCCGGGATCGTTAAGCAAACCTATTTGTGTACGTAAACCTGTAAATACGAAGAATAATGGCAGTAATACAATTATCGCAACATCTTCTACTTTCTCAATAAATATATTTCTGAATTTATTGTTTTCCGGCATGATTGCTCCCGCTAAAAAAGCTCCGAATAAAGCATGGATTCCGATTAATTCAGCAGCATATGCAGAAATTAAAAGTGTAATGAAGAAAATCGCAACAACTGGTTTGTTTAAACTTTCTCTTGTTGAATTTAAATCTCCAACACGTTTTAGAAACGGACGAACGATTTTCAACATTATAATTACATACAAAATTGCTAAACCAATTACATACAACGCGCTCGTGAAAGAACCTGCTTTTACAATAGCAATTACAACAGCCAGGATACACCAAGCCGTGATATCATCTGCAGCGGCACACGTTATGGCAATGGTTCCGAGTTTGGTTTTCTGCATACCTCTTTCCTGCACAATTCTGGCCAAAACCGGAAATGCAGTAATACTCATCGCAATTCCCATAAACAATCCGAAAGAAGCAAACTCCACACCAACCGGCGCAAAAGTATGATATATATAATATGCTAAGCTTAATCCTAAAGCAAACGGAATTACAATACTGGCGTGACTAATAACAACAGCATCGTGTGCTTTGTTTTTTAACACTTTCAAATCCAGTTCCATTCCAATAACGAACATGAAAAGAATTAAACCAATCTGACTTAAAAATTGTAAGTTCCCTAAGGATTCTTTTGGAAACAACGCTGCAGAAAATTCAGGGAAATACATCCCGACTAAAGATGGCCCTAAAACAATTCCGGCGATCATTTCACCAATTACAGACGGCTGTCCAATTTTTCTAAAAAACCATCCAAACAAACGTGCCACTAAAATAATAGTCACAATCTGCGCCAGTAAAATAGCTAATGGATGCTGTAAATTTTCAACCATTGAATGAAGGAAATCATTCCAATGATTACTTTCGATTTTTTTCTTGATGATATTACGGCCTACTTCTAATGCAGCGCCTTTTGAAATTACCCAATATATCAGAGCGGTAAAACCTCCAATAATGGTTACGTAGAATAAGGAGTTCTTAATGTTATTCATAACTCGTTCTTTTAATTATTGCCGCAAATATCAGAAGTGGGCTTCAAGTGGAAAAGTAAATTTACACCTAATTTTCAATGTATGTAACAAGTCGGAAAAACTTTGTAATAAGTTAAAAACAACATCTAAAAAGCATTGTCATCCTGAGCGAAGTCGAAGGCCTATGGAACTAAAAAGGGCTTCGACTTCGCTCAGGATGACAGTAAAATAAAATTCCAAATCCTGAAATTTCAAATTCAAATTATAGCTAAAACTTTATTCTTAAATATTTTGTATTGTCACTCTAAGCTATCCCGAGGCATCGGGAGAAGAGCTTATAATTTTACCTTTTTTAAAAAATCAGAACGGTAAGTTTCGCTTAAAATTAAAGTAGTGTTTTTATTATTTTCTTCAACGTGATGCAGTACAATTTCGTTGTGGTTGAAGAATTTTATCGCTTTTACTGCAATGATTTCTTTTTTGTTAATTCGGCAGAAATCAGCTTCTGGCAATTCGTTTAAAAGTGTATCGAATTTTACGTTTTTCAAGTTCAAAAAACTTCCGTCGGCAAGCAAAACCGTTTTGTCCCGACTGTCACTTGCAGCCGTTTTGATGTATTGAATCTGATTAAAATAAAGCAGTGTTTTTCCTTTATCGGTATTTAACTGAATAAATTTTTTAGATGCATCCGGCTTTTCAAAACGTTCTAAAGCTTTTGAAACTGCTTTTTGCAAACGTTCCAGTTTTACCGGTTTTGTGATATAATCTACCGCATCGATATTAAAAGCATCGGCGGCATATTCTTTATACGCCGTACAAAAAATCACTAATTTATTACCAACCATTTCAGCCAGATGAAGTCCGTCCATTCCAGGCATTTCGATATCTGAAATTAGCAAATCAAATTCGAGTTCGGGAATATCAGACAAAAGTTTCTGCGGATTATTGAATGTCTTTACGATTTCCAGTTCAGGAATTTGTTCGCAAAGCATTTTCAAGTACGTTAATCCCGGAATCTCATCGTCCAGAAGCAAGCATTTCAGTTTTGTATTCAAGTAAATCTATTTTTAGATGGGCAATATAAACATCGTTCTCTACAAATTTATCAAGTTTAAAATTATTCTTGTAAATAATACGCAGACGATGTTCTAAAGTGGCGTGGCCAAAACCGCTTCGCTCCTTTTTCAATACTTTTTTATCTGAAATTTTATTCGAAACAGTCATAGAAAAAGCGTTGTCACGAAATTCAAAAACTACCGAAATAAAAGCATCGGCACTTTGAAGATCAGCATGTTTAAAGGCATTTTCAATTAAATCAATCGAAATCAAAGGCGCCAGCAAAGGCTGATCGTACAATTTATCATCTTCGTTGATATTGGTTTTGATCTTCAGTTCAAAAAGCGGACTGATTTTGATTTTATTGATTTCGATTAAATTCAATGCGAAATTTATTTCTTCTTTTGCGGTTACGAATTTCTTTTTGCTTTCGTATAAAATATAATCCAGCACATTTGCCAGTTTATCCAGAGCAAAATAAGTTTGATATGCGTGCGACTGAATCGAATTCAAAATATTCTTAAACAAATGCGGATTTAGTTTTGACTCTAAATTCTCTAACTGCAAGTCGTTTACTTTTGCTTCGAGTGCATAAAAACTTTTTTCGGCATTATCTTTTGCCTTTTTTGCCTGCGTTAATTGATATATCATAAAACAAATTATGATAATTAACAGTAAAAGAATGGCTAGAAATATAAAAGTTGTGGTATTGTTTTCCTGCATTGTTTAAGGATAATTAAAGTTTTTTTTTGCCACAGATTACACAGATTCTCACAGATTAAAAATAATTATTTTGATGAAAAAATCCTTTAAATCTGTGAAATCTGTGGCATATATTTTTAATGACTTGAAACGAATTTCAACCCAATAATAGAAGCAATTAATGTTGTAAGGAAAAATATTCTCCAGAAAGCTGCCGGTTCTTTAAAAATAAAAATCCCGACTAAAACAGTTCCAACTGCTCCAATTCCTGTCCAAACGGCATAAGCAGTTCCAATTGGTAAAGTTTGCGTTGCTTTATACAATAAAATCATACTGATTGAAAGACATACAAAAAATCCGGCCATCCAATAAGTTGATGTAATTCCTGATGTTTCTTTTGCTTTTCCTAAACACGATGCAAATCCAACTTCAAATAGTCCGGCAATAATCAATAAAATCCAGTTCATTTTCTTTTCATTTTTAAATTAACTGCAAATATGAGAAAAGCTAACGACTAAACAGTGAAAAGAAAGAAATTTATCACAAATTTTTAAGGTGTTCATTTGTGTTAACATTAAGTAAAATACAATCGATTGTTTATGATTTTGAGCAGTTTTCACTACATTTGCAACCATTTTTAAAGATTTTATGAAAAACGCTATTAAAGTTGGGTTCTGGGAGAAATTAGCCCGAATCATACTTAAAAACAGAATCACAATTCTGGTCATCCTTTCTGCTTTAACTATTTTCCTTGGTTACCAATGGAAAAACCTTGCTATGACTTATACTGAAGCAAACCTGCTTCCAAAAGATCATATCGCAAATAAAGAATATCAAAAATTCTTAGACAAGTTTGGCGAAGAAGGAAACTTAGTTGTAATTGGTTTTCAGGATAAAAACTTTTTTACTCCAAAGAACTATGCTGCGTGGAATGAATTAATGACAGGTTTAAAAAAATCTAAAGAAGTAGATTTAGTTGTTTCACTAAACGATTTAAAAAAACTAGAGAAAGATACCGTTAACGAAAAATTTGTTTTAACGCCATTTATCGATCAAAATAAAGTTTTAGATCCAGCTTATTTAAAAAGCGTTCAGTACGATTTATTCCATAATTTACCTTTTTACGAAGGATTGTTGTTCAATAAAGAAAGCGGAAGTGTTCGTTCTGCAATTTACATCAATAAAAAACTGGTAAATACTGCTGAAAGAAAAACTTTTATTCTTGAAAATCTGGTTCCGAAAATCGATAAATTCGAAAAAACAACCGGAATTGATCTTAAAGTTTCGGGAATGCCATATATCAGAACAATTAATGCAGCGGATATGAAAGGCGAAATTGGTCTTTTTATTGGTGCGGCTTTATTGACAGTTTCATTGATTTTCTTTTTCTTTTTCCGTTCATTCAGAGCGACTTTTATTTCGATTTGTATATTAATTGTCGGAGTAATCTGGTCGTTTGGAACACTTGGATTATTTGGATATAAAATCACGATTTTAACAGCAATTATTCCACCGTTAATTATTGTAATTGGTATTACAAACTGTATTTTCCTGATTAATAAATATCAGCAGGAAATTAAATTACATAATAATCAGGCTAAGGCGCTGCAGCGTGTAATTTCAAAAATTGGGGTTTCGACTTTAATGACGAATTTAACGACTGCGATTGGTTTTGCTACGTTTATGATTACCGGAAATGATTTGCTTTTTGAATTTGGTCTGGTAACTTCAATCAACGTAATTTCTGTTTATTTATTGACACTTTTTATTGTGCCAATTGTATATAGTTTTATGCCATTGCCAAAAGAAAAGCATTTATATCACTTGACTAAAACTTACATTTCGACTTTATTAAATGTGGTTGAAGATGTAGTTAAAACAAAACGCAGATACGTTTATATTGTTTACGGCTTGCTTTTGGTTTTCAGCGTAATTGGAGTTTCACAAATGAAAGTTTCAGGAAGTTTGATTGGTGAAATGCCAAAAAGTGCTTCTTTCTTTAAAGATATTTTATTTTACGAAAAAGAGTTTAACGGAGTTATGCCGCTTGAAATCATGATTGACACCAAAAAGAAAAAAGGTGTTATGAAGGCTTCAACGATTCGTAAAATGGATGAACTTCAAAATACAATTGCTGAAATTCCAGAATTAGCAAAACCTGTTTCCATTGTGAATTTGGTTAAATATTCGAAACAGGCTTTCTACAACGGAAATCCGGAATATTACCAATTGCCAACTTCGCAGGAGCAGACTTTTATTTTGAGTTATGCTAAAAATGCAACTAAAAACAGCAAGGAAAATTTAATGAAAGCTTATGTTGATTCAACTGGACAATATGCCCGAATCACAACTTTCATGAAAGATATTGGAACGGACGAAATGGCTAAAGTGGAGAAAAAATTGCACAGCAAAATCGATGAAATTTTCCCAAAAGATCGTTATGAAGTTACCGTTAGCGGAAAAGCATTGGTTTTCCAGAAAGGAACTACATATTTGGTAGAAAATTTAATTGAGTCATTAATCTTCGCGATTTTAACGATTGCAATTCTGATTTTATATTTATTCCGTTCTTTCAAAATGGTAATGGCATCTGTAATTACAAATGTTTTGCCGCTTTGTATTACGTCTGGATTAATGGGTTATTTTGGAATTCCTTTAAAACCTTCGACTATTTTAGTATTTAGTATTGCCTTCGGAATTTCGGTTGATAATGCGATTCAGTTTATGGCGAAGTACAGACACGACTTGCTTCAAAGCGGCGGAAAAGTTAAGAAATCGGTTTTTAGTGCTTTAAGAGAAACTGGAATTAGTACTTTCTACACATCGGTTGTTTTGATTTTAGGTTTTGCGACTTTCACGTTATCAAGCTTTAGCGGAACAATTGCGCTTGGAGGATTAATTTCTTGTACTTTGGCTTTTGCTATGTTTGCGAACTTGGTTGTATTGCCTTCGCTGGTTTTGACTTTTGAGAAGAAGAAAACTAAGAAGGAGGAATTGGAGAATTTGGAGAAATAGTTTTTTTTGCCACTCCCGATAGCTATCGGGATTCACGAATTGACACGAATTAAGATGGTAAAGAAAAGAATTATGGCAATTGCATTACTTTATTTATATAGTAGCAATTGTTTAGCTGAAGGACAATATGGACTAGCACGATTTATAACGTTTATCCACTTTATATTTCTTTGTCTATCTATTTTTATTTACACAATGATTGGAGGAATTATAATAAAATTCATTTTACAAAAATCTAATCTTTTAGTAAAAAATCAAACTCGTAAAGCATTTTCTATTTCATTATTAATAGCAATTTTGTTTACAGTATTTTTTGAAGTCGATTTTATATATTACTTATGGAATAATACCTAATCTCTAAATAGTCTATCATTTCGACAAAGGAGAAATCTCACTCGAAGCTCGACAACTATTAGTGATTTGCTTTACGGAATTACTAGTGCGATTCCTCGTTACTCGGAATGAAAACTGCATCTAAAATGGTTCTCATGAAACCGAATGCCCTAGCCCTGATAGAAGCGACATCCTTTTTCTTGCTTCTTTAGCAAGAAAAAGATATAGCGGATAGCAGGAAACAGCTTCAAAAATTAATTATTATCGTTTATATTTGCAATTCGATATAAAAACACTGATTTTATTTTAAACTAAAATCAGAAATCTAAAATCTAAAATAAAAATGAAACACACAAAGGTTAAAGACTTATTAAACAGTACGACGACGCTACAGGAAGTGAATGCAAAAGGATGGGTGAGAACTTTTAGAAATAATCAGTTCATCGCGCTTAATGACGGTTCTACCATTAATAATATACAATGTGTTGTTGATTTTGAAAATACACCGGAAGAGACTTTAAAAAGAATCACAACCGGAGCTGCAGTTTCTGTATTTGGAACTTTGGTTGAAAGTAAAGGTGCGGGTCAGAAATACGAAATTCAGGTTACTAAATTGGAAATTCTTGGAGATTCTGATCCTGAAAAATTCCCAATGCAGCCTAAAAAACATACTTTAGAATTTTTACGTACAAATGCACATTTACGTGTACGTACAAATGCTTTTGGAGCAATTATGCGTGTGCGTTCGGTATTGTCTTATGCAGTTCACAAATATTTTCAAGACAAAGGTTTTGTTTACGTAAATACGCCAATTATTACCGGAGCTGATGCTGAAGGTGCTGGAGAAATGTTTCAGGTAACTTCATTGCCATTGGATAATCTTCCAAAAAATGAAGAAGGAAACATTGATTTCAAAAAAGATTTCTTTGGAAAACATACGAACTTAACAGTTTCTGGACAATTAGAAGGTGAAACTTTCGCTATGGCTTTGGGACAGATTTATACTTTTGGACCAACTTTTAGAGCTGAAAACTCAAACACTTCTCGCCACCTAGCAGAATTCTGGATGATCGAGCCGGAAGTTGCTTTCAACGATCTTGATGACAATATGGATTTGGCTGAAGATTTTATTCAGTATGTAATTAAATATGCTTTAGACAACTGTAAAGACGATTTAGCTTTCTTAGAAGGAAGACTTCTTGAAGAAGAAAAATCAAAACCACAAGCAGAAAGAAGCGAAATGGCTTTGTTAGAGAAATTGAACTTTGTATTAGAAAACAATTTCAAACGTGTTTCTTATACGGAAGCAATTGATATTTTAAGAGATTCAACTCCAAATAAAAAGAAAAAGTTCCAATATATCATTGAAGAATGGGGAGCTGATTTACAATCTGAACACGAACGTTATTTAGTTGAAAAACACTTTAAATGTCCGGTAATTTTATACGATTACCCGGCAAACATTAAAGCGTTTTACATGCGTTTGAACGACAACACGGAGCCAGGAAGAGAAACGGTTCGTGCAATGGATATTCTTTTCCCTGGAATTGGAGAAATCGTTGGTGGTTCTGAAAGAGAAGAACGTTACGATGTTTTGGTTGAAAAAATGAAAGCTCTGGAAATCGACGAAGAAGAATTATACTGGTATTTAGACACCAGAAGATTTGGTTCTGCAACTCACGCAGGTTTCGGTTTAGGATTTGAGCGTTTGGTATTGTTTGTAACAGGAATGACAAACATTAGAGACGTAATTCCTTTCCCTAGAACTCCTGGAAGTGCGGAGTTTTAATACATAAGGTTATTGCCACGAAGGCACAAAGACGCAAAGTTTATTTTTAAACTGAATTAAAGACTCTAAAAAAATTAAAATAATACCACGAAGACACAAATTCACAAGTATTATTTTATTGTTTACTGAAGATTTAAAAAACTTTTAAAACAAAAAGCTTTGTGCCTTAGTGCCTTCGTGGCAAAACCAAAAAAAAATATGCTCTCTGAAAGAACAGAAGAAATTGGAAAAATAATTGTAAACTCGGCATTTAAGGTTCATAAACAACTTGGACCTGGATTATTAGAAAGAGTTTATGAAGTTTGTCTAGCCCATGAAATCACAAAAGCTGGTCTTGATGTAAAACGTCAGGTTGATATTCCAATTTTTTATGATGGAATTGAATTTAGCGAAGGATTAAGATTAGATTTACTGATTGAAGATTCTATAATTATAGAAATAAAAGCGGTTGAACAAATAAATCCGGTTTGGGAAGCACAAATTATAAGTCAATTAAAATTGCTAAATAAAGATTTAGGATTTTTAATTAACTTCAATGTTCCATTAATAAAGAGTGGCATTAGAAGATTTATAAATACAAAAAGAGTATTTTAAGTTTTCATAGAAATATAAGAAAGCAAAAAAAACTTTGTGGCTTAATGCCTTTGTGGCAAGAAACAAAAAACAAATAAAAAAACTTTGTGCCTTCGCGCCTTAGTGGCAAAAAATAGCGCCTTAACTATGCTAAAGCAATTTTTAAATTTAAAATTATCCCAAAAATTATCTCCACAGCAAATTCAGCTGATGAAGTTAATTCAATTGCCTACGCAAGCTTTTGAACAGCGTTTATTAGAAGAAATGAACGAAAATCCGGCTCTTGAAGCTGGAAAAGAAGAAGAATACGAAGCGGATGAATTCGCAAATGAAGACTACGACGATTATGATGATGCAGAGTCTGACAGAATCGAAGCAGACGATATTAATATTGACGAATACTTAAGCGACGACGATACTCCAGATTACAAAACTCAGGTTAACAATTATAGTGATGATGAAGAACGCGAAACGCCTTTTGCTTCGCCAATTAGTTTTCATCAGGATTTAATCAATCAGCTGAATACTTTTATTTTAAACGATGAAGAACGCGAAATTGCGGAGTTTCTTGTTGGAAGTATTGATGATATGGGTTATATCCGCAGAAGCGTTCCGGATATTGTAGACGATATGGCTTTTACTCAGGGAATTTATACTGATGAAGCAATGGTCGAAAAAATGCTGCATGTCATTCATGAACTTGAACCTTCGGGAGTTGGAGCGCGTGATTTACAGGAATGTTTATTGTTACAATTAAAGCATAAAACGCCAACTGAATATGTTGATTTAGCGATTGATATTATCGAAAATCAGTTTGATGCTTTTACGAAGAAACATTACGACAAATTATTACAGAAATACAGCGTTTCGAACGAACAGCTTAAAAAAGCGATTCACGAAATTGAAAGACTAAACCCAAAACCGGGCGGCTCTTTTACAGGAAATAATAAAGTAACTGAAAATGTGGTTCCGGATTTTGCTATCAGAATTGTGGATGGCGAATTGGAACTAACTCTAAACGGGCGAAATGCTCCTTCCCTGCACGTTTCTAAAGATTATCAGGAAATGATGCAGACGTATAAAGATTCTCGTGATAAATCGACGGCACAGAAAGATGCGGTTCAGTTTATCAAACAAAAACTGGATTCGGCTAAATGGTTTATCGATGCGATTAGACAACGTCAGGAAACACTTTTTGTAACGATGAATGCGATTATGCATTATCAGGAAGAATTTTTCCTGGACGGCGACGAAACCAAACTAAAACCAATGATCTTAAAAGATATTGCAGATATGGTTGGTTTGGATATTTCGACGATTTCGCGTGTTGCTAACAGTAAATATGTGGAAACGCCATACGGAACAAAACTGATTAAGGAATTCTTCTCTGAAGCCATGAAAAATGACCAAGGTGAAGATGTTTCGACTTTAGAAATCAAAAAAATCCTTAAGAATACAATTGAAGAAGAAGACAAAAAGAAACCACTTCCAGACGATCAATTAGCCGAAATCTTAAAAGAAAAAGGTTATCCAATTGCGAGAAGAACGATTGCAAAATACCGTGAACAACTTGATATTCCGGTTGCGAGAATGAGAAAGAAAATTTAGTTTTTTTTTACAAACCATATAAGAAATATAAGTTCATTTAAAATAATAAAGCCCGATAGGTTTAAAATCTATCGGGCTTTATTATTTCCACATAATCATTGCACGTCAAACCGGATTAAAATCCGGCCCTACAATATATATCGAGCCTCTGGCTCTTTCAAAGTTCCGAAGGAACGAATTATTTTGTAGAGCTGGACTTTAGTCCAGTTTACATCAATTGAGATTATTCATCATCCATTAATCAAATGTTCCCATGGAACGTATGCCTCACAAACAAATATTTTTCTACCAATGAAACATTCCTACGGAATGAATATTTTCTTTTAAAAACAACAAACCCAATAGGTTTTTAAAAAATCGGGTTGTGCTTTTACACATCATTACATCTTAAACTGGACTGAAGTCCAGCCCTACAATATGTATCGAGCCTCTGGCTCTTTCTTAGTTCCGAAGGAACGAATTATTTTGTAGAGCTGGACTTCAGTCCAGTTTACATTAATTGATATTATTTGTTATTCCGTAGGAATATCTGGTTGGTAGAAAAAAAAAAGCGTTTGGCATTGTGTCCCTTCGGGACACTTGGTTTTTTATATTAAAACGATGTCTGTTATATTAATCAAACGTTTCTACGGAACGTATACCTCACAAATCCAATATTTTTCTACCGATGAAACATTCCTATGGAATGTATGGAATGGAATGACTTCTAAAAAACAACAAACCCGACAGGTTTTAAAAACCTGTCGGGTTTACCAATTTGTAAAAGTTCAAATTATTTATATTGATCCGGTAATATTTTCACCGTAAACAAAAATCCTTTCTTTTTGTCACTATAACTATAAATCAAAGTATAATCATTATCTCTAAAAACCTGAAGTCCCGGATTTGCTTTTGCTGTACTTAAAAGACTTTTCTCAATTTCGTCTTGTATAACATTAACTTCCGCAGTTTCTTTTTCTACATTCAGCAATGTCAAATTATACTGAACAACTCTTTCTTCATGTAAACTAACGCTGTCTAAACGAATGCCCTCCTGAATTTTTAACGGACAGCTTTTATTATATTTTTCAACTAATTCTGTTATTTCAGTACTTACCTCATCTGCTTTTTCAGAAAGAAAAAATTGAAAATAAACAGCTAAAGCCACCGCAATTCCAATCACAATTAATAGTAAGATATTTTGTTTTCTCATACTCTGCTTTTCTTGTATTGGTTATTAAAGTTAAATAGAATTTAGATTTATTTTTCCTGGTTTTTTTTCATTGCCTTAAAATACGCGGCACGGCTCAGCGGCTCATATTCTTCGGTTTCACCAAGCATTACCAATTTATCATTATCCGTTTTACGGAAACTGTAATTCGCAAGATTTCCGGTTCTGGTGCAAACAGCGTGAACTTTCGTTACATATTCGGCAGTAGCCATAAGTGCCGGCATTGGCCCAAAAGGATTTCCTTTAAAATCCATATCAAGACCTGCAACTATCACACGAATTCCCTGATTAGCAAGATCATTACAAACCGTAACAATTTCATCATCAAAAAACTGAGCTTCGTCAATACCAATCACGTCACAGCCTTGAGCTAAAATAGCAATATTAGCTGCAGCCGGAACTGGCGTCGAACGAATTTCGTTGGCATCATGCGATACCACCAATTCATCATGATAACGGGTATCAATAGCGGGTTTAAAAATTTCGACTCTTTGTTTGGCAAACTGGGCGCGTTTTAATCTGCGGATTAATTCCTCGGTTTTACCCGAAAACATTGATCCACAAATAACTTCAATCCAACCAAATTGTTCTTTGTGATTTACTGTATTTTCGAGAAACATTTTGTATTTTTCTGCCTTTAAAAATGAATAGTTTTTATTACTTTGTACTGGTAATAAATCGACGTAAAAATGTGCTGTTTTACATTTTTTCAAAAGTAGAAAATTTTTATCAAATCAGGGATTGGCAGACGCTTATTAACAGAAATAAAAAATATCTTTAAAATATCTGTCCGTTTTCCTTAAGAATAAAGACATTCAAGCATCAAATACACTAAAATACCTTATTCACTATAATTTCAACAGTTATGAAAAAAAAATTGGAAGCCGATTTAATCAGCATTGCACATCGAATTTTAAAACTTAAAAATAAATCCGATATCAATCAATTATATCTTGAAACTCAGAAATTATACGAGAAATTAGCGATTTTAAAATTTGTCGATGAAAATTTTGACGAGGTAAAACCAACAATCAGCCACAGCGAAATCAGTTCTGAAATTGAAACTATTTTTGAAAAAGAAGAAATTCAGACAGAAACTGCTGCTGCTCCAGCTATTGTTGAAGAAATTAAAGCTGAAGAAACTCCTGAAGTTCCAGTTATTGATGAAGTTAAAGAAGAAGAAACTCATGAACCTGCGATTATCGAAGAAATAACAGCAGAAATTCCTGAAGGGCCAATTACAGAAACCGTTCAAGAAACATCTGAAATACCTGTTGAAGAAAAAACAGAAGGACCAATTGCTGCAGAAATTCCTCAGCCAGAAGTTATAGAAGAAGTTGAAAAGACAGAAGATTCAAAAAATAATATCGAAGAACTTTCGTTCACAACTGTAAATAATTTAAACCCAATTCCAGATTTTAAACCTGCTTTTGAGTTAGATACAGAAGAAATAAAAGAGGAAGTTAAAGAAGAGCCTAAAGCAGAATCAAAAGGAACACCTATCCCAATTGCATTTGAGGATTTCGGGATCAATTATGCCGATGCACAATTTGTAAAAGTGGACAGTTTCGAACCTGTTTCTTCTTCAAACAATGATTTAAAAGAGAAAAAAAATATTGAAATCCCGGTTTTAGAAACTCCGAAAGAACCAAAATCAGTTTCTTTAAACGAAAAATTGGCAAAAGGTTTTCATATTGATTTGAACGACAGAATCGCTTTTACAAAAAATCTTTTCGGAAACAGTACAGAAGATTACAGCCGTGTTTTAAACCAATTATTAACTTTTGATTCTTATGCAGAAGCTAAAGATTTTATCGAAAACATGGTAAAACCAGATTATAATAATTGGGAAGGAAAAGACGATTACGCAGAACGTTTTCTTGGAATTATTGAGAAGAAATTCGCTTAGAAATAAAACACAAATTACACGAATTAGCACGAATTTTTTCTTTGTGAAATCTTTTAAAAGCACTTATAATCTGTGTCAATTCGTGACTCGAGCGAAAGCGAACAGACGAAGTAAATTCGTGTTATAATATAAAAAATATGTCAAAATTATATATCGTTCCAACGCCAATTGGCAATCTTGAAGACATGACTTTTAGAGCCATTCGGGTTTTGAAAGAAGTCGATTTGATTTTGGCTGAGGACACCCGAACAAGCGGAAAACTGCTAAAGCATTTTGAAATTGGCACGCACATGCACAGCCATCATATGCACAACGAGCACAAAACAACCGAAAATTTAATTGCACGTTTGAAAGCTGGCGAAACTATCGCCTTGATTTCAGATGCAGGAACTCCGGCAATTTCAGATCCCGGATTTTTGTTAACTCGTGCTTGTGTCGAAAATAAAATTGAAGTAGAATGTCTTCCGGGCGCAACGGCTTTTGTTCCGGCACTTGTAAACAGCGGACTCCCAAATGATAAATTTATTTTTGAAGGTTTCCTTCCTGATAAAAAAGGACGTCAGACTCGATTTTTGGCTTTAGCCGAAGAAACCAGAACCATGATTTTATATGTTTCTCCGCATAAACTCGTTAAAACATTAGCCGAATTTATTCAGTATTTTGGAGAAGACAGACAAGTTTGTGTGTCAAGAGAATTATCAAAATTACACGAAGAAAATGTGCGCGGAACTGCAAAAGAAGTTCTGGCGCATTTTGAAAAAACAGCACCGCGCGGCGAAATCGTCGTTGTCGTTGCCGGAAAAACAATAACAAAAGAAGCTAAGAAAAGTAAATTTTCTAAAGACGAAGAAGAATAAAAAACAATATTGGCCACAGATTTCACAGATTAACACAGATTATATTTAAGCTTGCCACGAATTACACCAATTAGCACGAATTAAATTAGTGGAAATTCGTGTAATTCGTGTAATTCGTGGCAAAAAAAATCTTTTTTTAATCCTTTTAATCTGTCGCAAAAAAATCAAATTATAATCATGAGCATACAAGCATTTTTAGAAAAAGTAAAACAAACTCCAACCCAAATAACATTTCCTGAAACTATTGCAGTAATCGAAGAAAATTACAACTTTACACCAACTGCTTTTCAAAATGGAACACAGCATAATGCTGCCGGAGAAAATTCAGGTTCTTGTAAATTATTTTCTTTTGCAAAATTGCAGAACTTAAACAAAGAAGAAACTTTAGCTTGTTTTGGAGCTTTCTATTTTGAAGAAGTTTTAGGAGATCCAAACGGAACCAATCACCAAAACATTAGAAATTTCATCAACTTGGGCTGGGACGGAATTAAGTTTGAAGGAAATGCCTTGGAACTGAAATAAATACTAATACCTTTTTAAAATGAAGGAAAGATTAAAAGAAATCCCAATTATAATATTTCTGCTTATAATTGGCATTCCTTTGTGTATATTATTCTTTCCTGTAATTCTGGTTTATTTGATATTTGAATTTTTTCAAAAAAAAGGATTCAAAAAAAGATATAGCAATTATTTAATATCGATCGAAGGAAAAAAATTCTTTTGTTACAACAATCGCAAAAACAATCATCATTATATCGAAAAAAATATTATTCCAAATCTCACTAATGACATTGAACCGATTTTTCTTGAAGGTAAACGAATTAGAAATGAAGATAACCGGAAATATCTTTCACATATGTTACTAAACGTTTCTAAACGAAAAGGATTTCCATATATAATTAAAATTAGCAATGGAAAAGCGTTAGACATATCAATGAACAATGAATTTTACAATTTCAAAAGTCAAAATAAAAATCCTGAAGATTTAATAGTTTTAATAAACGCTAGTTTTGAGAATCTAAAATCTGAAGTCTAAAATCTACAATTAAAAAATGCGTTGGACCATAAAACCAAAACCTTCTGAAGATAAAATCAAACATTTGGCGCAAGCCCTAAATGTAGAAGATTTTGTAGCAACACTTTTGATTCAGCGTGGCATTGATACATTTGAAGATGCCAAGAATTTCTTTCGCCCGTCATTAGAGCATCTTCACGATCCATATTTGATGAAAGATATGGACAAAGCTGTTGCAAGAATAGAAAGCGCCATTGAAAATCAGGAAAACATATTAGTTTTTGGCGATTATGACGTTGACGGGACAACAGCAGTTTCTTTGGTTTCCTCTTATTTAAAATCACATTATTCCCATATTGCCACTTACATTCCGGATCGTTACGACGAAGGTTATGGCATTTCGTATAAAGGAATTGACTATGCAGACGATAACGGAATTTCTTTAATTATCGCACTCGACTGCGGAATAAAATCAATTGATCATATCGCTTACGCGAAAGCAAAAAACATCGACTTTATTATTTGTGATCACCACAGACCTGGGGAATTTCTTCCGGATGCTGTTGCCATTTTAGATCCAAAAAGAGAAGACTGTTCCTATCCTTACGACGAATTATGCGGCTGCGGTGTTGGTTTTAAACTGATTCAGGCTTTAGGACAAAACCGAAATGAAACTATCGAAGATTTGGTTCCCTATCTGGATTTAGTTGCCACGGCAATTGCTGCAGATATTGTTCCCATAACGGGAGAAAATCGTGTTCTCGCTTATTTCGGTTTGAAAGTAATTAATAGCGAACCAAGACCTGGAATTAAAGCTCTGGTTCATCAGGTAAAAAAGAAAGTTTTAGATATTACCGATGTTGTTTTTATTATTTCTCCCCGAATTAATGCTGCCGGAAGAATCAAACATGGAAATCATGCGGTTGAATTATTAACCGAATTTGATTTTGAGCAAGCGCAGCAATTCGCCTCAGAAATTGAACAATACAACGCAGACCGAAAAGATTTAGATAAAAAAATCACGAAAGAAGCGTTTCAGCAAATTCTGGAAAATAAAGAAGAAGAACGTTTTTCTACTGTTGTTTTTCAGGAAGACTGGCACAAAGGCGTTATCGGGATTGTGGCTTCAAGATTAATTGAAACTTATTATCGCCCGACTTTGGTTTTTACTAAAAGCGGAGATAAATATGCCGCCTCTGCCCGATCTGTAAAAGGGTTTGATGTTTATAATGCACTCGATGCGTGTTCCCAACATTTGGAACAATTTGGAGGTCATATGTATGCCGCCGGAATGACTTTAAAAGCCGAAAATTATCAGCTTTTTAAAGAAGCTTTTGAGAAATGTGTACAGGAAACTATTTTACCGGAAATGCGAACTCCGGAAATCGAAATTGATGCTGAAATAAATTTCTCCGATATTACACCAAAACTGATTCGGATTTTAAAACAATTTGAGCCATTTGGTCCGCAGAATATGACGCCGGTTTTTATGACTTCGGATATAAAAGATACGGGTTACGCTAAAACGTTGGGCGCAGAAGAAGAGCATTTAAGACTTTTCGTTAAACAATCTAATTCCGACGGAATTGCTGCTATTGGCTTCGGACTCGGAAAAAAACTCAATATAGCACAAAATCAAAATCTGTTTCAATTGGCTTATACAATTGCCGAAAACGAATGGAACGGAACTATTTCAACACAGCTTATGCTGAAAGACATTAGAACAAATGACAACTAAATCAAACAAGCCAGATCCGTATCAGGCACTTCGCTACAGAGAATTCAATGTGTTTTTATTACTTCGTTTCTGCATGGTTTTTGCCTGGGCGATGCAGTTTATCGTGATTGAATGGGAAGTTTACAGTTTAACTAAAAACCCGCTTTCACTGGGAATTATTGGTTTAATGGAAGTTATTCCTGCCGTTTCGATGGCATTATTTGCCGGACATATTGTAGACCAAAAAGAGAAGAAAGGATTACTCGTAAAATGTATTTTGGGATTTTCGGTAATTAGTTTTGGATTGTTTTTACTGACCTGGCCAAAAGTTGTTGGCGATTGGTCTCCAACTGTTATTTTATATTCCATTTATGCTTTAGTCTTTTTGGGCGGATTAGTTAGAGCTTTTCTTGGGCCAACTATTTTCTCTCTATTATCTCTTATCATTCCTAAAAAAGCATATCCAAATGCTGCAACCTGGAGTAGTTCGGTTTGGCAGATTGGAGCCGTGATGGGCCCGGCGCTTGCTGGATTCTCTATTAACTGGATTGGTGTTCACTGGTCAATGTGTCTGGTTTTCGGCTTCTCTCTTCTTTCATTAGCAGCTTTATCACAAATCAGCACAAAACCAATCATAAATCCAAAGATTGGAGAATCAATAAAAGACAGTCTTACCGAAGGTTTAACTTTTGTATTTAAAAACCAAATTGTTTTAGGTGCTTTATCACTTGATATGATTGCTGTACTTTTTGGAGGCGCAGTTGCATTACTGCCCGTTTTTGCGCAGGATATTTTAAAAGTCGGTCCTGAAGGATTTGGAATATTAAGAGCCGCGCCTGCAGTTGGATCTTTTATTACAATGCTCGTTTCTGCTTATGTGCCTTTATACAAAAATGCAGGAAAGAAACTTTTAGTCGCCATATTTGTTTTCGGATTATCAATCATCTTATTTGGTCTTTCTACGTCGCTCTGGCTTTCGGTTTTTGCTTTATTTTTGAGCGGACTTGCCGACGGAATTTCTGTAGTAATTCGTCAAACCATTTTACAGCTTAAAACTCCTGATCACATGCGCGGACGTGTTGGTGCCGTAAATTCAATTTTTGTTGGATCTTCTAATGAATTAGGTGCTTTTGAAAGTGGTGCAACTGCTAAATTGATGGGAACGGTTACATCGGTTATTTTTGGAGGGAGCATCACACTTTTGACGGTTTTAGGTTTTGGTTTTATATCACCTACCTTTAGAAATCTAGATCTTAAAAAAGATATGGATGATCATCATAATCAGGAGTAATTTTTTAAACCATATAAGTGATATAAGTTCATTTAATAAAAAATTGAAAACAAACTTAAATGAACTTATATCACTTATATGGTTCAATATTTTTTCATTTTTATGATTTTTTTATTTAGAATTAATATAAATAATATTTATATTTGTTGAAATAAAAGGATTTACGATGAGAGAAATAGAGAAGATATATCATAACAATTTTGGAATAGCCTTTTACTGGAAACAAAATAATCAAACCATTCTGGACAAAGTACAATTGGTTTTTAAAGAAACAGGCTTTTATTTTAGTCTATCAGAATTGAATCAGTTTTGTGATTTAATTGAAGACAGTATGATGGAAAATACTTGCTGCGAGGCTTGCGAAATGAAATATTCCTGCCATAAATTTTTATTAAAAACACCTTGCAATTCAATAGATCTTGCTGTTTCGATGACAGAATTAAAATCAATTAAAGATTTAGTTGAAGGCTCTTTATTCAAAATTGAATTAGATGAATATGTTTACGGAGCCGGTTTAAACTAGAAACATTCTAAATATTTTAACATCATTTTTTCATTATTCAAATATATTTTGATTGTATTCAAAATAAAGTATATTTACAACAATGAAAAAAATTGGCATTCTTTTTACCCTTGTTGTTTTATCAGTTTTCTTTACGAACTGCAGCAACAAATCTGATGAATATATTGATCCACGCGGAACTGACTATGCCGGTTCTGAAAGCTGTATTCAATGTCATCAGGTTCAATACAACATGGCATTGCAGAGTTCTCACTTTAAAGCTACTGCTCCCGCAATTTCAGAAAATGTTTTAGGCGATTTTGACGAAGGCAATCATACTTTTATTTATGACAAAAACACCAAATTAGTCATGGAAAAACGTAACGACAGTCTGTATCAGGTTTTATATAAAAACGGAAAAGAAGTCGAAGCGCATCGATTTGAAATTGTTTTCGGTGCTAAACATGCACAAACTTCTGTTTACTGGCGTAATAATAATACATACGAATTACCTGTTTCCTATTACAATTCTATACACAATTGGGCAACAAGTCCGGGATTTCCTGCTGACAAACCTTATTTTGACCGAATGGTAGTTAAAGATTGTTATTCGTGCCATGCATCAAATGCCAGCAGCAGAAGTGTGAATCAAAATTCTGAGGAGAAAAATTTTCTATCGATGGATATTGAAGATATTATCGATAAAAAAACCATTGTTTACGGAATTGATTGTGAGCGCTGCCATGGTCCGGCAAAAAAACACGTTGATTTTCATTTAAAAAATCCAAATGTAAAAGTTGCAAACAGCATTACCAGTTTTAAAACTTTAAACAAACAGCAAAAATTGGATGCCTGTGCGCTTTGCCACGCCGGAAATGACGGAATGAAAATGAAATCACGTTTTGAATTTAAACCGGGAGATAATTTATCTGAGTTTTATCGTGAAACCAGAAGTATTAACGATACAGCCAATTTTGATGTTCATGGAAATCAGTTTCGTTTGATGGCGCAAAGCAAGTGTTTTATAAACAGCGAAAAAATGGATTGTATTACATGTCATAATCCGCATGAAAATGCTTCTAAGAATATGGCATCGTATTCTAAAATTTGTATGACTTGTCATCAAGGTTTAAAACACAATGAAAAAACACTAAAAATAATGCCTGAGAAATTAATGGCCGATAATTGTGTAGAATGTCATATGCCGAAAAAAACATCAGGAGCAATTAAATTTCAGCTTTCAAACAGTAAACAACTTTCAGAATATATTCTGAGAACACATAAAATTAGTATTTATCCAATGGAAAAAAAGTAGTTACAATTCGAATTTTTGAAGTTCGAAAGTTTCGCCGTCAAAAACACCGTAAGTAAAATATCCAATCCAGTCGCCCAGATTTACATAGTTAGAATCCTCTCCTACCGGAATTATCATAGGTAAATGACGATGACCGAAAATAAAGTAATTGTAATGTTTGGTTTCTAATTTACGTTTGGCGTATAAAACCAGCCATTCGTTTTCTTCACCTAAAAACTTTACGTCTTCGTCACCGGAAATTAGTTTATTTTTTACTGATAAATATTGTGCTAAACTTACACCAACATCTGGATGAAGCCAGCGAAATAACCATTTTGAAAACGGATTTGTAAATACCTTTTTCATTCGTTTATAACCTTTGTCGCCAGGACCTTTTCCGTCGCCGTGACCAATTAAAAAGGTTTTTCCGTTAAAAGTAAATTCTTTATTATCATGATAAACAGGAATATTTAATTCGGTTTGAAAATAATCATTCATCCATAAATCGTGATTTCCAACGAAAAAATAAATTGGAATGCCGCTGTCGCGAATTTCAGCCAGTTTTCCTAAAACACGAATAAAGCCTTTTGGAACAACTGTTTTGTATTCGAACCAGAAATCAAATAAATCACCTAATAAAAAAATAGCTTCGGCATCTACTTTAACTTTATCCAGCCAAGCCACAAATTTTTGCTCACGCGGCAGGCTCAACTCAGGAGTTGGCGCACCAAAATGTTGATCTGAAGCAAAATATATTTTTTTCATTTAGATTATTAGATAGTTAGACTTCTTAGATTTTTAGACTTTTGTCTCTCTGAGCGAAGTCGAAGAGTTTAGAATTTGGAATTTAAAAAATTGAATATTTACAAATTATCACTTGCGTACCATTCTGCAAATGAAGATTCTGTTTCCTGAAGTTTAAGTGAGAAAAGAGAAATTCCAGACGGAAGTCTTGCGATAATTCTTTCTGCAAAATCTACCACCATGTTTTCACTTGTTGGCTGATAATCAACCAAAATTACATGATGTCCGCGGTTTTTTAATTCATTTGCTAATTCTACATGCGGTGTTGTTTGATTAAAAACTGTAGCATGATCGAACTGATCGACAATTTCTTCTTTTACAATTTTCTTTAGATCAGAAAAGTCAATCACCATTCCGAATTTCACATTAGATCTGTCAGTAATTGGCGAGCCAATAACGGTTACCGACAATTTATAACTGTGCCCGTGAACGTTCTTGCATTTTCCGTCGTAACCGTACAATGCATGTCCGGTTTCGAAACTAAATTGTTTTGTAATTCTGATATTACTCATCGATTTTTAATTTAAGGTTGCAAATTTACAAATTAATAACCGTTTTTGTCTCTTTTTTTGGCTCTGATATACATCCAGTAAGCAATTCCTATCAAAAACAGGAACGGAATAAAAGATCCAATCAAAACTCCAATTTGATAACCGCTGTCTGGAGCGTTTTTAATTTTCTCTGCAACATCGACTTTTTGAAATAATGAAATGAGTTTCATTTGAACTTATATTTATTGTTATTTTTTATTTAGCCACAGATTAAAGGATTAATCGGATTATTAAAAAGCGTTTAATCTGTAGAAAAAATTATTTTTTAAATTGTCTCAAGGCATTTCTGCTAAAATCAGACAAAACTAATTTTCCTGTAATTGAAGCTCGTTCAATTAGCAATGATTCCCATTGCTCTGTTCCTTCCCAAATAATCTTTTTCATTTCCTGAAGTGCTTCGGGATTGTACGAACTTAATTTTTTAGCAAAATTCTGAACATCGTTATCCAGATTAGAAGCATCACATAAAACAGAATAAAGTCCTTTTTGAAAAGCCCATTCAGCTGTTTTCCATTGCTCGGCAGCCAATGTCATTTCGGCCATTGCAGTTTTTCCTATTTTACGAGAAACAGCTGGTTCAATTACAAAAGGTCCAATTCCGATAGCGAGTTCAGATAATTTCACATCACTTAACAATGTTGCAAAAGTATAATCACAAGCCGCAATAATTCCCACGCCTCCACCAACTGCTTTTCCCTGAACGCGGCCAATAATTAATTTATTGCAATTACGCATTGCATTTAGCAAATGTGCAAAACCAGAAAAAAATTCTGCCCCTTGTTCTTCATTTTCAACTTGTAAAAGTTCATCAAATGAAGCTCCGGAACAAAAAGCTTTTGTTCCCTGACTTTTTAAAATGATAACCGAAACATTCTCATTTCGGCTCAATTCGTTGATTTCTGTTGTCAGTTGATTTAATAATTCACGTGGAAAAGAATTACTTGCAGGATGCCCAAACTGCACTGTGGCAATTGTATCTTGAAAAGAAGTCTCTAAAGATCCTTTTGTATTTTCTGAACTCATAAAAATATTTTTAAACGTAAAGTTACGCTTTTGAAAAATATTTATCTGATAGGTTCTAAAATTTGTTTTTTGAGAAATATTTGACTTTATTTGTTAACACTTTGGGGGATTAGCTCATTTGGCTAAAGTGTCCCGATGGAAAATCGGGATGGTGATAGTTCGAATCGGAGATTTTCCACAAAACAAGGGGGATTAGCTCATTTGGCTAGAGCGCTTGCCTGGCAGGCAAGAGGTGATCGGTTCGAATCCGATATTCTCCACAATTTTTTTACAATTTTATCACAACAAAAATACCCGAACAAAAACGTTCGGGTATTTTCATTTATAGCCATTATGTTTTATACTTATATTCTTTATTCAGCTACTCTTAACAAATATTATATTGGTTCTTGTCAGGATATTCAGAGACGTTTGCAAGATCATTTAAATAGCCGAAGTAAATTTACTAAAGTGGTAAAAGATTGGGAATTGAAATATCATGAAACTTTTGAAACTCGGAGCGATGCCATGAAAAGAGAGTTGCAAATAAAAAAAATGAAGAGCCGCAAATACATTGAAAGCTTAATAGAAACAAAAGGCTAGAGTATCCCGATGCATCGGGAGGGTGACCGGTTCGAATCCGGTATTCTCCACGAAAAATAAAACCTTGTAAATTTAATTTTACAAGGTTTTTTATTTTAATCCTCAGAGTTCTAATGTAAACCCCCAGCATTTTCAGCACAATCTTGTCATTTCGACGAAAGGAGAAATCGCACTCGTATTTCCGCAAAGTAATCGCCAATCTTTGTAGAGTTTCTAGTGCGATTTCTCCTTTCGTCGAAATGACAAACTGCATCTATATCTCTCTATAATTTATTTTTCATTTGCCGAATCCTCAGTATTAATATCTACTTCCTCTTCTTTTTTGAAATCATTATTCAGCAAATCAGTAAGTTTCTTTTTTTCCTTTTGATTTTTTCTAATTGTTAATACAACCAAAATGATAATCAAAACGGCTACAACTCCTATTACAATCCAATTAATTTCCATAATCATAAATTTTAATTAAAAGTAAAAATTTAAACTACACTCCATATTATCAAAATGTTAAGCATTATTTTTTGAACTTTATTTTACACTTTGAAGCCAGAGAAAAACATCTTTTCCCCTGAAGTGAAATTAGAAAGCTTTTTGTTTTGTGAAAACTTTTTTTACATTTATAATCGTTAATCACGATCAATTACAAACCTAAAAAGCACATTTAAATACCACGTTTATGAATATTAAAATACCAACATTACTCGCCGCGACAGCATTCTTATTTTTTTCTTGTAACAATAAAAAAACCATTGAAGACAAAGAAATACCTGCAGTTGACAAAACTGCAGCGATAGAAAATGACACAATCCAAGAAGAATCAGCTCCCAGAAAAGAAAGTATCAATTTATTTACAATTATGCCAAAAGACAGCAGTGATATTGCTTTTGTTTCGCTTTCGGACATATACCCAATTGGCGACGAAAAAGATACGCTTGCTTTGCCTAATCTTGAAAAAATTGGAAAAGACAATGCTGAATATTTTACGTTTGATAAAATTTACAGAAAAAGATTTTTATCTAAAACCAATATCTCCGAAAATGATTCTGTTTTCGTATTAGATTATGCTAAAAACAAACTGGCTTCTTTTGCTGTAAAAAATCTAAAAACAGCTGCGTTATTAAACGGATATTCTTCTGGTGAAGATTGGCCTTATCACAACTATGATTATATGATTGGCTTCGAAATCAATAAAAAATATTTGAACGGTTTCAGCGAATATTATAGAGACGCTATAGTGTATGTTGGCAAAGAAAATCCGTTTTCAAAAGAACGTTTAAAGCCAATTGCCTGGAAAAAAATTGCAAAAAAAGACTGTCCGTCTAAAACATTGAAAAATGAAGACCGTACTTTATTAAAAAACACAGTATCAGGCAATACCTATTTATTTAAAACAGATAGTTATAATTATTTTCTACAAGATTATCTCGATAGTCATAAAATAATTTATGCCAGACGTCTTTTAGTTGCCGATTCTAAAACTCAAGATATTATTATCGAAAAACTTTACAGCCAAAGCGAAGGCACCTCTCCTGCTCCGCTTAATTATGAAGATGGTCCCGATGCCAACCAATGGACAGGAAAACTTTTTAAAGATAAACCGCAAGTTGTTTTCGGCTTTTTGTATGAATCATTTGGATGTCTGGGAATTTCAATTATTGATAAATCAAACGAAGAAATTTATCTGCAGTGCGATAATCGTCATTAAAAACTAAAAATTCCAAATTCCAAATTCCAAATTCCAAATTCCAAATTCCAAATTCCAAATTCCAAATTCCAAATTCCAAATTCCAAATTCCAAATTCCAAATTCCAAATTCCAAATTCCAACTACAAAAATTATAATATATACAATGAAAGAAATTAAAAACCGCATAGCTGCCTGTGAACTTGAATATGATGAAATAAAAGAATCGTCTCCAGCTTCAGACGAAGAAATACAAAACTTAAGCACTTATTTTTCGCAGCCTTTACCAGAAGAATTAATTGCGTTTTATAAAACAGTTGGCGGAATTGAATCTGATGAAATATTCAGCATTTTTTCTCCAGAAAATCTTTTGGAACAAATTCAGGAAAGATCAGATCTTGCAAATAATTCTACAGGAATTATCGATATGATTATTGCTTTTTGGGGAAATGACAGACCTGAATTTCAGGAATATGAATTTCTTACCGAAGAACAAACTCAAAAAATAAACGAAGCTTTTCAGTGTATTGGCTGGATAATGTCAGAAGAAGATATTAATGAAAGTGGCGAATATATAATTTTCGACAAAAACGGAAACTTCACCAATATATATTGCCATCAGGATAGTATTGACGATACCGCAAATCAATTACTTGAATTGCTCGTTTCTGGAATTCCGGAAAGAACTTTAGAAGATGTTCTGGAAGAACTTTTTGAACGTGCCGAAGGAAATTTAAGTCGATGGGATTAAACCATTATTCTTAATTTTCTAATCAAAATAGTAAAAAACCAAAATCTAAATCATGTCTGAATTAAGCTCTTTATATTGTAAAGTAAAAATCTCAAAACCACAGTTTGAAAAGTTTTTAAACAGCCCGCTTGAAGAACCCGAATTAAATGAAAACTGGATCGATTGGTGGAACAGCCGCAAAATGTATTCAAAAATGGAATTGACTCCAGAATTACTGCGTACTTATAACGACGATATTAATGAAGAAGTTATTGACGGCTGGATTGATTATCCCGAAGCAATGGCTTTTTCAGATTACGATGAAACTACCGAAGAATGGCATTGGGGAATGATGTTTTTCAGTCAGAATTTTACAGAAATGATACCAATGTTTGCCTTTATCATAAGCTTGGAGAAATACGTGATTGAAGGTACAGAAAACCAAGCGATTGTTTTTCCTTTCTTTTGGGGAGATGACGCTGTTCATGTTTATATTTATTTTGAAAATGGAAAAGCGATATTGAGTCCGAAAGCGCAGACTTTAAAAGATGTAGATCCGAAGTTTATAGAACAGACAAAAGACTTTCTCAACAAAAAATGGGATCAGATGGCGAAAGAAATGGATTTGGATAATTTGGATTAATTTTTAAAGCTTTTATATTGATGATTAATAAGGACAATTTAAAATTATATACTTACAAAGAACTCAAAGCTGTTCTTCCTGCCGGAAATCAATTAGAGAAACTATACGAAAAAGCAAAAGACAAAAATAAATTTGACGAACAATTTATCTGTGTTCACGAAGGTGATATTGCAACAGAAGCGCTAAATCCGAATGATGATGTGGGCTGGGGCGTTTATTATAAATTTATAGAGGAAAAAGAAAATATTCCGCTTTTTTCTATTCCGGTTATCTTAGGCAATGTCAGCTGCAAAACAGCATCAATAAAAGAAGTTTTGATTACCGGAAATCTTCACACTAAAAACCTCGACATAAATTATACAAGTAGACCCAATACTTTTTCGCAGGTAATGGGAAATGTAACAGTCGACGAAGTTTTATTTACAACCGGAAAAGGTTTAGGCGGAAAACCGTTTGAATTTCAGGTAAATGGCGATGTAAATATTCATACCTGGATTAATCTTGAGCAAGCTGGTATTTCGGCAAAATCCTTAACGGTAAAAAAAGAATTTTCTTTTCCGCAGGTTTATGCTACCGAAGACAGAGGTAAACACGCTCAAAAGGAAACTGATTGGAGCAAACACAGTCTGGAAGAACTTACCAATTATTTCAATAAAGAAAATCTTAATTTGGAAGAATATGGAAATTATGTAGAATTCTTTTTCCGCGTTCCTACCAAACTTTCAAAAGCAGATTATGATTATCTGGCGAAATAATCCAAAATATTAAAACAATAAAATTGTATGAAAAGTTGTATTTTTACTTCTTTCAAACTCTAAATCGTATTTTACCAAAACAAGTCTGTTTTTTACTGAAAATCGATTTTGTAAATGTTTTTTAAATACCTTTGAATTATGAGCACAGCAACAAAACCAAATCATATCGGGCGAAAAATAAGTCGTATTCGTGAACTTCGCGATATGAAGCAAGAAGCTTTGGCACAAGCTTTAGGCATGAGCCAGCAATCAATATCTACAATTGAAAACAGCGAAACGATTGACGAAGAAAAACTTGTCGAAATTGCAAAAGCACTTGGTGTATCTGCAGAAGCGATAAAGAGTTTTTCTGATGAAAATATGATCACTTATTTCAATACTTTCCATGATACTGATTTCAGTAATAGTCAAGGAGCTTTTGGTCAAAATCATCAATGCAATTTCAATCCGCTTGATAAAGTTGTGGAACTTTATGAACGTTTGGTTCAGGCTGAGAAAGATAAGGTAGAATATTTAGAAAAATTATTTAAGGGGAAATAGTTCTCTTTATTTTTAATAATATAAAAAAAGCCATTCCTTTTCAGGAATGGCTTTTTTTATATTATTAAATTTCGTTCAATTATTCCTGATCATCAATTATTGAATCTAGAGCATTTTTTTTTACGGATTCAATACCATTCTCTCTAGCTGAAACACTTTCATACATTTCGCTTGATCCAATAATTTGACCATTTGACGCTCTCAAATTAAAATAAGGTCGCCCATTTGAAGATTCTCTTCTATCAAATCTATTATCATCTTGCGAATTTGTTTTAACAGATTCTACACCATTCAAACAAGCAGCCTTAGTAGTATAACCTTCGCTTGTTAGGATCGTTTGACCATTTCCAGCTTTAAGATTAAATTGGAATTCACCATTTGTTCGTTTTGTAATAACAAATTTACCCATTGTATGTAACTAGTTTATATTTAGTAAAGATTTCGACTTCAAAGATAATTATTCTACTTGAGCTTTAAATTTCCAAAACTCATCATAATGTTTTAAATCTTCAATTACTTTATCTTCCTCCTTAATTAATGCTTCAGTAATTTCAATACCCGCCTTTTCTAAAGCTACAGATATTCTTTCTGTCAAATCTACAACATTATATCCTGTTTGTTTATGAAAATCTTTTTGCAAAAAAGTGAGATTATTTATATAAGTGTTATCTCGTCCAACCAATATAATATCTTCATGGATATTTGCTAAAATTATTTCCCAGTTAATTTCGTCTCCCAATGAAAACTTGCTTGAAGTTGGAGGATTTCCAATGTTTTTTCTTTTGACTGCCTTACTTATGATTTCATCAGTAGTGAAATAGACCTTATCCTCTTTTAAAGATTCATTTACAAATTCCTTAAAATAATTTGCAATAGGATCTTTTGCTGAGTTTTTTAAAATTTCTGAAATACTTGAACTTACAATCTTTTGCTGTGAATTATATTGTTTTTGAATCTCAACTAACTTTTTAAATTCGGGCAAGTTCTGAAGATATGAACTTGAAAAATTATCTAATTTAGATTCTATTTGAAATCTTTCCTGTACGCTTTTTATAACGCCTTCTCTACTTCTTTCAAATTCTTGTATTATTTGATCCGTTAAAATAAATTTATCTATATTTTCAATTAGAGTGCTAAAAATATGTATCGATGCACTATTAGAACGATAAAAATCTAGAAATATATTTGTATCAATAAGTATTTTCATTCGCAAACTTTTATATTTTATCGGTAAATATATAAATATTTTCCTTCAAAAAAGACACGATTAAATCTAAACTTAACTTATACCATAAAAAACTTTTTCCTTTTTAGTAGAATCTCATCTCAACAAAAACCCCATTCGAATCGACCCAAAAAAGTACCCCGTATTCGTATCATTAACATCGCCTTCTAATTCCCTTCCGCGATAAATAAAAGAATACGACATATTGAAGTTATTGTGTCTGTATTTCAAACCAAACTCGGCATTGAAACGAAGCGGAACCAAATCGAAAGTTATCGGACTTGTATCGTTAAACATACTTCCCTCGATTGTAGCATCATAAAACTGATAATTGACGCTTGGCATGGCATAGAAATAAAACTCTCTAATATTTGGCTGTGCATTTGCACTTACCGAAGCATCATGAAGATTTGAATCATAAATTGGAGTCAATCTTTTAAAACCTATACGGGTTAAAAATCCCGTTGAAACTCCTGTAAAAATAGTTCCCAGATTTGCTTCAGACTGGAAATGAAGATCTATAAAATCGTTATGTTTCGATGGAAATAATTTCTTCGAATACATAACATGCGCCTGAACCGCCAAAGCATTATGCAGCTGATTCTCCCAGCCGTAAACTGTTTTATATCCAATAAGTTTATGAAAACCTTCCTGCGTTTCTTCCCCAAAAGCATTCGGTCCCATATATCCCAACTGAAAATCAGTTTTTAAAACCGATTCACTTTGATAGAAAAAGCTTCTTCCCGCCTCTGCAAAAAGATAACCTGTAAAAGGGCGGTCATTTACCTCAACGGCTTCTTTATTAATGAATCTCGGATTATAAATATATTGCCCAATCCTGAATTCGGTAATTTTTTTATTGATTTTTTCGTTTTCATTCTTAGATAAAAACCGATAAAAAATCTCCAAACCATTGGTATAATACATGTCGTTTTTAGACGAAGTATATAAATCATTGTCGGTTATAAAACCTATTTCTTTAGTTTTTCCTTGTCCAAAAGTTAACGTTGAAGTCAAAATCAGAAAAGCAAAAAATGCTTTTTTATTTCCCATCCCCGCTATAATTGATTTTCCCTACGTAACGCATCTCGCGAACAATTCTTTCTTTTCTTCTGTTAATATAACTTGACGAACCTGTAGCTTTAAATTTCCTCGGATTTGGTAAGATTGCCGCAATTCCCGCAGCCTGCATTGGCGTTAAACTCGAAGCATCTCTACGATACCAATGTTCTGTCGCTGCATACGCGCCGTAAACACCGTCGCCCATTTCGATACTGTTTAGATAAACTTCCATAATACGTTCTTTACCCCAAATAATTTCAATTAAAACAGTAAAATAAGCTTCAAGACCTTTACGGAAATAACTTTTTCCCTGCCATAAAAAGACATTTTTTGCCGTTTGCTGCGAAATCGTACTTCCACCGCGAATTCGGCGTCCGCGTTCGTTGCTTTTATAGGCTTTTTGCAATGCTTTAAAATCAAAACCGTTGTGCGTTAAAAAAGTTCCGTCTTCGCTGGCGATTACGGCTTTTTGTAAATTCATGGAGATTTTATCAATTGGTTCCCAATCGTGATCAAAATAAACTTCTTTTCCGTCCATTTTATTTTCGATGGCACGAATAAGCATTAAAGGTGTAAATGGTACTGGAACGTATTTAAAAAAGATAACCGATCCTATCGAAATTCCGAAAAACCACAACATAGTTTTAATCAAAAACCATTTTACCTTTTCTCCAAAAGAACGGTTTGATTTTTTTCCAGATGTTTTCGGTTTTGGTTTACTTGCGGTTGTTGTTTTTTTTGGTGCTGGTTTCTTCGCTGCTGCCATTATATTAAATCTGCTAATTCTGTTCCTACTAAACTGCCTATCGCTACTCCCATTCCGCCTAAACGCACTCCACAAAACACGTTTTCAGACAATTGAGAAACAACAGGACTTTTACTATTTCCAATTCCCATAATGCCGCTCCAACGGTGCGCAATCTGAAAATCCTGATTTGGTAAAATTACATTTTTCAGCAACTCTTCCAATTTATTTTGAACAATTTCTGTCTGGCCAAATTCCGTTGTAGTTTCTGTTTCAAAATCTAAGTTTCGGCCTCCGCCAAATAAAATTCGGTCGCCAATATTTCTGAAATAATAATAACCGCGGTCTAAATGAAAAGTCCCTTTTATATCCAGATTTTTAATAGGTTCTGTAATTAAAACTTGAGCACGCGCGGGTTTCACCGCTCCGTTTGTCAAAGTATTAGCAAAACCATTTGTGGCAAAAAGTAATTTATTAGTTTTAAAACTAAAATCGTTCAGCACCACTTCAACATGGTTTCCAGCATCAGCATAAGAAGTTACGGTTTGCTGATTCAGAATTAAAATATCCGCAGAAACCGCTTGCTTCAATAATTCCTGCATCATATTTCCGGTATCAATTTGCGCTTCAAACGGATTAAAAATTAAATAATCATGAATATTTCCAAATCCAAAACGGTCTGTTTCTTTAGAAAAAACATCAGCCTTAAAAAGTGGTTTTAAAATTTCATTTATAAAGGGCAGTTTCGAAATACATTCACTAAATCCAAATTCATCTTCTTTCAAAAATAATTCATATCCGCCGTGAGGTTTAAAATCAATTGCCTGATCTCCTAATCTTTTTCGAAGTAATTGCAAACCTTTCCAGCGTTTTTCGATAAGCGCAACAACATCTTCTTCTGAATGTGTTTTTAAATCATCTAAAATTTCAGAAAGACTTCCGAAACAGGCAAAACCGGCATTTTTTGTACTCGCGCCCTGTGGCAGCATTCCTCTTTCGAGAACCAAAATTTTCGCAGCAGGAAATCTTTCGCGTAAGCGCAAAGCGGTATGCAGGCCAACAATGCCGCTGCCCACAATTGTATAATCAATATCTGTGAACCAGTTTTTTAGTTCCCAATAACTTAGTTCCATATCTTTATTAAATTCCAAATTCCAATCTTGGGTTAAATTACAAATTTTTTGAATTCCAAATTCCAAACTTTGTTATTGATTTTTAATAGCCTCGCATTTTTATTTTCAAAGATTATCAAAAAATAATTCGTGAATTCGTGGCGAATAAAAATTTAAGGCAGCGTTTTTGGAATTTGGAATTTCATAATTGGAATTTTAACAATAAATTGGAATTTGAAATTTAACTGATTGGTATTTAAATGTTGTATTTTTAGCGCACAAAAAAATAGAATTTTTATTATGAAAAAAGTATTATTAACAACCTTAATAATGATGAGTTTAAACGCTATCGGGCAGAATGTTATGTCTCCGGAATTGTTATGGAAATTAGGCAGAGTTACTCCGCTTGGAATTTCTAAAGATGCAAAAAATGTAGTTTTTAAGGTTTCAACGCCTTCTGTAGAAGAAAACAAATCGCATTCTAAATTTTACACCATTCCGGTAAACGGAGGAAATGCAGTTGAAATTAAAGATACTAAAGACGTTTTAGCTGATAAAAATGTTTCGCCAGACGGAAAATATTTAGTTTATAATGAAGAGGTAAAAATCGACAATGTTTTAGGTAAAGATTTTTATCCGAAGTTAGACAAATCTGATGCTCAAATTTATGATGGTTTAGATTATCGTCATTGGGATACCTGGAACGAAGGAAAATTTAATCACGTTTTTTATAAAGAAAACAAAGACGGTGCAAAAGGAACCGACATCCTGAAAGGTGAAACTTTTGATTCTCCGCAAAAGCCTTTTGGCGGTGATGAAGATTATATCTGGTCACCAGACAGCAAAAGCATTTTTTATGTGTGCAAGAAAAAAGCAGGAACGGCTTATGCAGTTTCTACAAATACGAATATTTATGAGTACAATTTAGAGACTCAAAAAACGACAAATAAAACCGAAGATAATTTAGGTTATGATACAGCACCGCAATTTTCTCCAACAGGAAATTTATCTTGGTTACAAATGAAACGTGACGGTTACGAGTCGGACAAAAACGACATTATTGTTGAGTTTAAAGGAATCAAAACGAACTTAACGGCAAATTGGGACGGAACTGTAGATAATTTTATCTGGAGTAAAGACGGTAAAACGGTATTTTTTGTTGCGCCAATTGACGGAACCAAACAACTTTTCTCTGTTAATTTTCCGGGTTTAACTAAAATCGCGATCAACGTTCGTCAGTTAACAAACGGTGATTTTGACGTAAATGATTTAGTTGGTTTTTCTGGAGATGATATCATAGTTACGAGAACAGACATGAATCATGCTGGTGAGATTTTTTCTTTTAATTTGAAGAAAAATACTTGGAAACAATTATCAAACATCAATACTGAAACGTACAAAACTTTAGCATTAAGCAAAACAGAAAAACGTTACGTTACGACAACTGATGGTAAAAAAATGTTAGTTTGGGTTATTTTACCTCCAAACTTTGATGCTTCTAAAAAATATCCAACTTTGTTATTCTGTCAAGGCGGACCTCAAAGTGCGTTGACACAATCGTATTCTTTCCGTTGGAATTTCTCTTTAATGGCGGCAAAAGGTTATGTGGTTGTGGCGCCAAACCGTCGCGGAATGCCGGGACATGGTGTTGAGTGGAACGAGCAAATTAGTAAAGACTGGGGCGGACAAGTTATGGATGATTACCTTTCTGCAATTGATGATGTTGCTAAAGAAAGCTATGTTGACAAAAGCCGTTTAGGATGTGTTGGAGCAAGCTACGGAGGATATTCTGTATTTTATTTAGCAGGAATTCACAAAAACCGTTTCAAAACTTTCATTGCTCACGACGGTGTTTTCAATACTGTTTCAATGTTAGGAACAACTGAAGAAGTTTTCTTTAACAACTGGGATTTTGGCGGTGCTTATTGGGAAAAAGATAATGCTGTAGCTCAAAAAGCGTATACTACTTTTAATCCTGCAACTTTGGTTCAAAACTGGAATAAACCAATTTTGATTTTCCAGGGAGGAAAAGATTTCCGTGTACCAATTGGGCAAGGACAAGAAGCTTTCCAGGCAGCGCAGTTAAGAGGAATCAAAAGCCGTTTTGTGTATTTTCCAGATGAAAATCACTGGGTTTTAAAACCGCAAAATGCTCAGGTTTGGCAGGGAGAATTCTTTAAATGGTTAAACGAAACTCTTTAAATCATAAAATTAAAATAAACTTAACCGCAGCATTATTTATATAATCTGCGGTCATTTTATTTTTAAAACCTTTGAATTATGTAAATATTTGATTTGCATTTACTTTTCTTAAATGGAAATTTTAAATAAATTGCGGGGAATTGTAATTTTAGTAAACTTCGTAAACGCCAAATAAACACTATGGAAAGCAAAAAAAGTTATACAGCACTTAAGGTTTTATTCAGCTATGTTGCATTACTTGCTTTGGTGGTTACTGTGGGATGGTTTCTATATTCTGAAAATGTGGTTTACAATAAACTCGAAGATAAAATTGCCCAGGAAAAAACTAAAATTTTACGCGTAAGTAAATTGTTTTCGAATGTTTATAAGACCGAAAGTTTAGCGAGAAAAACAATTCAAACCAATTCTGAAACAGATTTTAAAAGTTATCTTATCGAAACCGATTCTTTAAAAGCGAGAATTGATACTTTAAAACAAATTGTTACTACAGAATATCAGAAAGTTTTATTGGATAGTGTAACGTATTTATTGTCTGAAAAAACAGAAAATATCCGACAATTAAAAACGATAAAAAACAAAGCTGAAGATGAAGTTTCGGTCAATAATGCTATTGACGAAATTACCAAAATGGAGTTTAATCTTCGAAAACTGGAACTTCAGGATTTTACCAAAAACCCAAATGAATTAGGAAATTATCAGCGAAATGTACTGCAGAAATATGTGGATTATTTAAACCAGAATATTCCGGATGACAGCACGAACACGTTGAGTAAAAAAGCTTCTGATTCTATTTTGGCCAATTCTAAAAAACTGCTTAGCAACGTAAAAGAAAAAGCCGAAAAGAAAAAAGAAACACTGAATTTTGAGGAAAATAAATTGCTGAAAAATGAAATTGCCATTTCGGAACAGCTTCGAAAAGTACTTCGAATTATTGAAAGGGAAATTATCATCAATTCGATAAAAAACAATTCTTTAAAAGAAAAATCACTTAAAAAGGTCAACGAGATTGTAACGGCTTCGGCTATTGCGGGTTTAATTTTGACTTTGTTCTTTTCTGTTTTAATTGTGAGTGATTATTCGAAATCTCAGCTTTATAAGAAACAGCTTGAAATTGCAAATTTCAAAACCAAGAATTTATTAAAAAGCCGCGAACAGTTAATCTCGACCGTAAGTCACGATTTAAAAACACCTCTGAGTACGATTGTGGGTTATTCAGAGCTTTTGGGCAATTCTGATGTTAATACAAAACAGTCGTATTTCATTAAAAACATCAAAAATTCATCTGAATATATTACGCAGCTGGTTCAGGATTTATTGGATTTTTCGAGAATTGAAGCAGGAAAAATTACGATAGAAAAAGTTCCGTTTTATCTTCCTGAACTTATTGAAGATACAGCAAGAAATATTCAAACGGTTTACAAAGAAAAAAGCATTGATTTAATTATTAATGTAGATGATAAATTGCACACAAGAGTTGTTGGAGATCCGTTTCGACTGAAACAAATTTTGACCAATATTATTGGGAACGCTTATAAATTTACAGAAGAAGGTCATATTAAAATCAGTTCATATGTGAGCGAAAATGAAAACTTTTTTATCATTACAATCGAAGATACCGGAATTGGAATTGAAAAAGGAAATCAAAAATTAGTTTTTGAAGAGTTTGCTCAGGCAAATGAAAATATCGAAAAAAAATATGGCGGAACTGGTTTAGGCCTTTCCATCTGCCAAAAGATAATTTCGTTTATGGGCGGAAGAATTTCTTTGGAAAGTACCTTCGGGAAAGGAAGTACGTTTGAAATAAAAATTCCTTTAATCCTGGATCAAAGCGAAATTACGGTTGAAGAAATAAAAAGAAACATTGCACGAAATACGAAAAAACAGACTTTCGTAGTAATTGACGATGATATTAATTTGCTGAATTTAACGAGCGGTGTTTTAAGACAGGAAGGACATCAGGTTTTATCTTTTAGCAATGCTGTAAAAGCTTTAGAAGCGATCCAAAATACTAATTTTGATTTTGTGATTACCGATATTCAAATGCCGGAAATGGACGGTTTTATGTTTTTAAAAAGTCTTCGTAATTCTGAAAAAGATATTTATAAAAATCAGCCTGTAATTGCCTTAACCGGAAGAACAGATTTAGACGCTGCGGTTTATGATGAAGCCGGTTTTACCACGGTTGTAAATAAACCGTATTCACCAAAAATATTACTGGAAACAATTCAGCATATTCTGGATCATGATACTTTACCAAAAGCTGCAATAAATGAAGTTGAAGAAACAGTTTCTTCTCAATTGTATACTTTAGATACTTTGAAAGAGTTTTTAGGGAATGATCAAAATGCTTTAAACGATGTATTGAAAGCTTTTATAATAAGCAGTAATGAAAATTTAGAACTTCTAGAAAATGCTATTACTGAAAAAAATGTTCCTGAAATAAATTCTATAGCGCATCGAATTGCGCCTATGTTTAGACAAATAGAATCGCGAGATATTAGCATTCTATTAAAAACACTGGAACAAAATAATCTTGAAATTGCAGATTCGAAAGATATTTTTGAAGCTCTTAAAGCAAAAACAAACAAGCTTTTTGCCGTTTTAGAACAAGAAATCGTTTAATCGATATTGTAGTGCTTCAATTTATTGTAAAGCGTTTTTCTGGTGATTTTAAGCAGTTTAGCCGCTTCCGATTTATTATTCTGTGTTCTGTTTAACGCTTGAATTATGGCTTCTTTTTCATTATCTGATAAAGAAAAACTGCCGCTAAAACCTGCTTGTTTCTGAGATTGAAAAAATTCAATTGGCAAAACATCACTTTCAATAAAATCTCCTTGTGTTAAAAGTGTGGCACGTTTTACACAGTTTTGTAGTTCACGTAAATTTCCCGGCCAGTTGTAATTTTGGAAAATAGAAACTACTTCCGGAGAAAATCCAATAATATCTTTATTTAACTGTTGATTTGCTTTTTCAAGGAAATAATCGGCAAAAACCATTAAATCTTCGTCACGGTCTTTTAAAGATGGAGACTGGATAGAGAATTCGTTGATTCTATGGTATAAATCTTCTCTAAAATCGCCGTTTTTTACTGCCTCGCGTAAATCTTCGTTTGTGGCTGTAATAATGCGGATATCGACGTTTATTTCTTTATTGCTTCCAACAGGTTTAATTTTTCTTTCCTGAAGTGCACGCAATAACTGAATTTGGTTTTCGTATGATAGATTTCCTATTTCGTCCAAAAAAAGAGTTCCGCCGTTTGCTGCTTCAAAATATCCCATTTTGTCGCTGATTGCTCCCGTAAAAGATCCTTTTAAATGTCCGAAGAATTCACTTGCTGCCAGTTCTTTTGGAATGGCTCCGCAGTCGACTGCAATAAAATTGTTGTTTTTTCTATTACTTTGCTGATGGATACTTTTAGCAATAATTTCTTTTCCCGTTCCGCTTTCGCCGATGATTAAAACCGACATATCCGTTGGGCTTACCAATTGAATATGATCTAAAAGTTTTTTGGATGCAACAGAAATGCCGCGTACAAATTCATTTTCTGCAGAAACTGGTTTCTTTACCGATTTTTTTTGTTTAACCGGAGCTTCGTTTTCTTCTTCAATTTCAGAAGTTTTCAATGCATTTGTAATGACCAATAAAACCTCATCTGGATTAAAAGGTTTCGAAATATAATCGGCCGCTCCATTTTTAATTGCTTTTACAGCCGTATTTACATCAGAATATCCCGTCATCAAGATTACCGGAATTTCAGGATGTGAATTCTTGATTTCAGACATAAGTACAATTCCGTCAGAATCAGGCAAGCGAAGATCTGTCAAAATCAAATCGAAAGATTCATTTTTGATTGCCGATCTGGCTTCTGATGCAGAAAACGCGACGCTTACTTCGTATTGGTTTTTTACTAGAAATTTCTCTAATAATTTACAAAATGAAATATCATCTTCTATTACTAATATCTTTGACATGTGACTGGAGGGACTTTTTTGCTAAAATAATACTATTAAAGTTATAATTTCTTAAAATTATGCGAAAAAAAAAGAGATTGCACAATGCAATCTCTTTTTCACCAAAAACATAAATCTAATTTCACCTAATTATATCTTCAACCAGTTGCCATTGACATCTGAATACACAGTAGCCTTTTGGTCACCAACCGATATTTCTAATTTGTATTCTTTTTTATCATTAACATACGCTTTTTCCAGTTTTGCATTTGGATAAGCGGTTTGCAGAGCAGTCTTTACAGCTGCCGGAACAACATCTGTGCTAATTTCAGTGTATTCTGTTTGAACAGAAACCGTCGTTTTTACTTTATTTGGAGTTATCTCTGCTATTGCAGGAATTGATAAGCATCCTAAAAGAATAGCTGCTGAGATGGCTAACTTTTTCATATTGCTCTGTGTTTAATTATTTTTTAATGATATTTCCTGAAGCATCAGTAAAAAAAGTATATTTCTTACCTTCTTTTGAAATTTCAAGTTTGTACTCGTCTTTAGCATTTTTCCATGCTTTTTCCAGTTTAGAACCTACAAACGATTTTTCAATTGTAGACTTTACAGCTGCCGGTACGGCATCTGGAGCAACTTCAGTATATTCATCCTGAACGTTTACCGATTTAACTACTGAATTTGATTGTAATGGAGCTGCTGCCTGAAGAGACAAACCTCCTAAAATAATCGCTGCTGATAAGATTAACTTTTTCATAATGCTTTAAGATTTAGAGTTATTATTTTTTAAGAATAGTTCCTGCGGCATCAGTATAAACGATTGATTTTTCGCCTCTTACCGTAACCTCAATTTTATATTCTTTTTTCGAATTCACATAAGCTTTGTCCAATTTTACACCTGGATAAGCTTCATCAAGTGATTTTTTAATCGCAGCTGGTACAGCGTCGACTTCTTTATAATCATCCTGGTAGTTTATTGTATTTACTGTCGTGGTGGTTAAAACAGTATTTCCTGCTTGCATTGACAGCCCTCCTAACAGGATCGCTGCCGATAATATTAGCTTTTTCATAATAATAGTTTTTTTAGGGCTAGCTTTTTATTTTTTTACCCAAGATCCATCGGCGTTAGCATAAAGAGAACCTACTTTGTCTCCAACTGTTACTTCTAATTTGTATTGAGAAGCACTGTTTTTGTATGCTTTATTTAGTACTGCGTCTGGATAAGCTTTTTTAAGTGCATCTGTTACCGCTGCCGGTACTTCTGTTAATTTCACTTCAGTATAATCATCTTGAAATGATACTGCTTCTACGATAGTATTTGTAATTGGCGAAGTTGAAGCAAATGATGTTAAACCTCCCAAAACGATTGCGGCTGATAAAAATAAATTTTTCATGATAATTATTTTTTAATATTCGTAATTTAATCTTAGTATTTTTAATTTGGATTTTCACGGTACACGGGATTATTTTTTAATCCAGGTTCCGTCAGCATTAGCAAAAAGATTTCCTACTTTGTCGCCCACTGTTACATCCAATTTATATTCTGACTTTTCATTTTTGTAAGCTTTAGTAATTACTGCGTCAGGATAAGCTTTTTTCAAAGCTTCAGTAATTGGAGCTGGTAATTCTTCTAATTTAATTTCAACATAGTCGTCTGCAACTGAAACAGCTTTTACAATAGAATTCGTTATTGGAGAAGTTGAAGCAAATGATGTTAAACCTCCTAAAACGATCGCGGCTGATAAGAATAAATTTTTCATAATGTGTATATTTTAAATAGTTAATAGTTTGTTTACACTTTAGATAAAGAAACTATTGTGCCGAAAACCAAATAGCAACCTTAAAACCTGCTTAAAGCCTATAAATAAAGGAATTGCTTAAAATGTGCCAAAAATTGAAATAGTGTAAAAGTGTATACTTTGAGGCAGAAGTGTGTAAAAAGTATACACTTTTTGTGTATACTTCGCCATTTATCTTTTTGTTTAAACTGGACTGAAGTCCAGCTCTACAAAATAATTTGTTCCTTCGGAACTTTTAATGAGTCTTTGGTTTGAATTATATTGTTGGGCGGACTTCAGTCCAGTTTAATAGATGAAATTTCTAAAAATAAAAGGCCATCGATTGAGGGCCTTTAAATTATTCCGGGCTATTCATTTTGAAAAACACAATGCAAATACATTAATATTTTTTTTCTACCAATCAAATATTCTTATGCAATAACAAATAACATCCTTTTGCTTAAACTGGACTGAAGTCCAGCTCTACAAAATAATTTGTTCCTTCGGAACTTTTAATGAGCCTTCGGCTTGAAGTATTATTTGGCGGATTTTAATCCGGTTTAATGTATGGATATAAAAAAAACAAACCCGACAGGTTTAAAAAACTGTCGGGTTGAAATTGATTATAAAAAAAGCTGTCGAAAAATCGACAGCTTTTTTATTTATTATTCCTCAATAGGTTTCATTTTGAAAGTATCCATAAATGCAGTTGTATAATCTCCTGCAATATATTTTGGATCATCCATTAATTGTCTGTGGAAAGGGATTGTAGTTTTCACACCTTCGATTACAAATTCGTCAAGAGCTCTACGCATTTTGCTGATCGCTTCTTCACGAGACTGCGCTGTTGTAATTAACTTAGCAATCATTGAATCGTAATTTGGTGGAATGCTATATCCTGAGTAAACGTGAGTATCTAAACGAACTCCGTGTCCTCCTGGCATATGAAGCGTAGTAATTTTTCCTGGTGAAGGACGAAAATCGTTATAAGGATCTTCAGCATTAATACGACATTCGATAGCGTGTAATTCTGGTAAGTAATTTTTTCCTGAAATAGGAATTCCGGCAGCAACCATAATTTGTTCACGAATTAAATCGTAATCAATTACTTGTTCAGTAATTGGGTGCTCAACCTGAATACGAGTATTCATTTCCATGAAATAGAAGTTTCTGTGTTTGTCTACAAGAAATTCTACCGTTCCAGCTCCTTCGTATTTAATGAATTCAGCAGCTTTTACAGCAGCTTCTCCCATTCTTGTACGTAAGTCATCTGTCATGAAAGGTGAAGGTGTTTCTTCAGTAAGTTTTTGGTGACGACGTTGAACAGAGCAGTCTCTTTCAGAAAGGTGACACGCTTTTCCGTAAGAATCTCCAACAACCTGAATTTCGATATGACGTGGTTCTTCAATAAGTTTCTCCATGTACATTCCGTCATTTCCAAAAGCGGCAGCAGCTTCCTGACGTGCGCTTTCCCAAGCTTTTAAAAGCTCATCTTCTTTCCAGATTGCACGCATTCCTTTTCCACCACCACCAGCAGTAGCTTTCATCATAACTGGGTAACCAATTTCAGCTGCTGTTTTTTGTGCATGTTCAAAAGATTCTAACAATCCGTCTGAACCTGGCACACAAGGTACTCCTGCAGCTTTCATTGTAGCTTTTGCAGAAGCTTTATCTCCCATTCTGTCGATCATTTCAGGAGCCGCACCAATAAATTTGATTCCATGCTCTTGACAAATTTTTGAGAATTTAGCATTCTCAGAAAGGAAACCGTATCCTGGGTGTATTGCGTCTGCATTTGTAATTTCTGCAGCAGCAATAATATTTGACATTTTTAAATACGATAAGTTACTTGGAGGAGGTCCAATACAAACCGCTTCGTCAGCAAATTTAACATGTAGACTTTCTGCATCGGCTGTAGAGTAAACTGCTACAGTTTTGATTCCCATTTCTTTACATGTACGAATTACACGAAGTGCAATTTCTCCTCTATTCGCAATTAATATTTTTTTAAACATCTTATTTTAATTAGATAATTAGACAATTTGATAATTAGATAATTTTAGATGGTTAACAAAATTTTCTTTTGAATCCTTCTAAAATCTAAAATCTAAAATCTAAATTTATTTATGATGGATCTACTAAGAATAAAGGTTGATCAAATTCAACTGGAGACATATCGTCAACAAGAATTTTTACAATTTTACCTGAAACTTCTGATTCGATTTCGTTGAATAATTTCATTGCTTCAATTACACAAAGAACATCTCCTTTTGCGATAGTGCTTCCTACTTCTGTGAAAACTGGCTTATCTGGAGATGGTTTTCTATAGAATGTTCCAATGATTGGAGATTTTATAGTAACATATTTAGAATCTGCAGCAGCAGGCGCCTGAGTTTCAGCAGCAGTATTAACAACTATTGGAGCTGTAACTTGCGGTGTAGCTTGCGGCAATGCAGCCTGAGCTGGTAATTGTTGTACATAAGTAGTCTCAGTAACATTTCCTTCTAAAGTAGTTCTAATAGTGATTTTTACATCATCCATTTCTAACTTAACTTCTGCAACTCCCGAATTTGCTACAAATTTGATTAGGTTTTGAATTTCTTTTAAATCCATAATGATTCGTTTTTAGTTTTAATTTATTTTTTATCGTAAGCCCATTTTAAGTAAATAGATCCCCATGTGAATCCACCACCAAATGCAGCAAAAATAACATTATCTCCTTTTTTAAGCTTATCTTCAAAGTCAGCTAATACTAATGGTAAAGTTCCAGAAGTAGTATTTCCATATCTTTCGATATTAACTAATACTTTAGATTCTTCTAATTCTAATCTTCCGGCTGTAGCATCAATAATACGCTTATTAGCCTGATGCGGCACTAACCAGTCAACATCCTGATTTGTTAAATTATTTCTTTGCAGAATCAATTCGCTTGCATCGGCCATATTAGTAACAGCAAATTTGAAAACTGTTTTTCCGTCTTGCATAATATTGTGCTGTCTGTTTTTTACAGTTTCTTCGCTTGGCGGAATCAAAGAACCTCCGGCAGGAATTTTAAGAAAATCGCGTCCTACACCATCACTTCTTAAATATTCATCCTGTAAACCTAAACCTTCATAATTTGGTTCAAACAATACTGCTCCAGCTCCATCACCAAAAATAATACAAGTTGCTCTGTCTGTATAATCTACAATTGACGACATTTTATCAGCACCAATTAATAATACTTTTTTATATCTTCCAGATTGTACATAAGCCGCAGCAGTAGACATTCCGTATAAGAAACTTGAACAAGCTGCCTGCAAATCGTATGCGAATGCGTTTGTAGCTCCAATGTGTGTTGCAACATAAACTCCTGTAGAAGCCACCATCATATCTGGTGTTGCAGTTGCCATTATAACCATATCAATTTCTAAAGGATCAATATTAGCTTTTGCTATTAAATCCTTTGCTGCTTGTATGGCAAGGTACGACGTTCCTTTATCAGCATCTTTAAGAATTCTTCTTTCTTTAATTCCTGTACGAGTGGTAATCCATTCGTCATTGGTATCTACCATTGTTTCCAATACTTTGTTAGAAAGTACAAAGTCTGGAACGTAGCCTCCAACAGCGGTAATTGCGGCTGTGATTGTATTCATTATATTCTATTATTTCCTTTCAAATATTATTATTTGAAAAATTTTTAAAAGACTTGAAAATTACAAAAAAAAACGAAGCGAATTTGCCTGTATTTTCTTAAAAAACGAAAATTATAACCAACAAAAAAAACTCTCACTATGTGAGAGTTCCAGTATAATTTACAAAAACGTATTAAGCAACCGCTTCAGATTTATCGATAACAACTTGCCCTCTGTAGTACATTTTACCTTCATGCCAGTAAGCTCTGTGGTATAAATGTGCCTCACCTGTAATAGGACATGTAGCGATTTGAGCTACAGTAGCTTTATAATGTGTTCTTCTCTTATCTCTTCTTGTTTTCGAGGTTTTTCTCTTAGGATGTGCCATTTTACTATATTATTTATCCGTTAATAGTTTCTTTAATTTTTCCCAACGCGGGTCAATATCTTCTTCTTTATTACTCTCTTCCTTCTGTTCTTTTACACTTAATTCATTCAATTTTGTTAAAGCTTCGGTTTGTAATGTTCCATCTTTAACGCCAGGATGAATTCTTTTTTGAGGCACCGAAAGTGCAATCATTTCATAAATGTATTGTGACACATCTAATTCATGTTCTCCATGTGGCAAAATCAACAATTCTTCATTATCATTATTGAACTCATCTCCAAAACGAACAATTAACTTCATTTTCCCCTTAATAGGTAAATCAAAATCTTCGCCGGTTAAATCACAAGGTACATTTACAGTCCCTTTGTGTTTGAATTCTAACTCTAACATGTTGCTTTTCTTATCGAAAACCAAATTCACTTTAATATCTGAACTTTGAAACTCTTCATAGTCAAAGTCCTTAAAGAACGTGTTATTTATTTGATACTCAAAATGGTGTTTTCCCAGCTTTAACCCTATAAAAGGAATTAAAAATTCTTTTGATTTGCTCATTTCAACATCAATTTGTTTAATTCAAATACAAAACTACATATCTGAATTGGGGTGCAAAGATATAAAATTATTATAAATCTAATAATCTTATTCACCTTTTTTTGTTTATAACTGTTTTTCTTTTATTTTAAGAGGTTTTTCGCTAATCTCCTCATACTGATTACGCGAGCGAAAAATATCAAGCGCAAGGTAAACTGCTTCCTTAAACGAATTAAAATCGGCCATGTCTTTTCCAGCAATATCGTATGCTGTGCCATGATCTGGCGAAGTTCTAACCTTATTTAATCCGGCAGTATAATTAACTCCTTTTCCAAATGAAAGTGTCTTAAAAGGAATCAATCCCTGATCATGATAGGTTGCTACAATAGCATCATATTTTTCATATTGGCCGCTTCCAAAAAATCCATCGGCAGAAAATGGCCCAAAAACCATAGTACCGCTGTCAAATATTTTCTTCAAAACGGGTTTTAAGATCAAATCTTCTTCTTTTCCAATAACACCGCCGTCACCGCTATGAGGATTTAACCCTAAAACTGCGATTTTTGGCTTTACTATACTAAAATCCTGAATAAGGGATTTTCTGATGGTTTCGATTTTTCTGGTAATTAATTCTTCTGTTAAATGAGATGAAACTTCATTTAACGGCACATGATCTGTCAACAAACCAACTCTTAAATTATCCTGAACCATCATCATCAATGCATTTCCTTCTAATTCCTGATCCAGATAATCGGTATGTCCCGGAAATTTAAAATCTTCTGACTGAATATTATATTTATTAATTGGCGCTGTAACTAAAACATCAATCAAACCTTCTTTTAAAGCTTTAGTAGCCGCTACAAAAGATTTTATTGCATACTCACCAATTTTTTCATTATTAGTACCTAAATTAATATCTACTCCTTCTCTCCAAAGATTCAATACATTTACTTTCCCCGGAATTACCTGTTCTAATTTATCAACACCATGAAACTGCACGGTCGAAGTAAAACTTTTTTTAACGAAAGAAAGGATTTTAGCATTTGCAAAAATAACAGGTGTACACAATTCTAACATTCGGGAATCTTCGAATGTTTTTAGTATAACTTCGCTTCCAATACCGTTTAAATCTCCAACTGAAATTCCAACAATTATATTTTCTGCTTTTTTATTCATGAGCTCAGCTTATTTATTACTAATTTTGATGTGCAAATTTAGTAAAATAAAACTACAATGTTTACAGGAATTATTGAAACCCTTGGAAGAATCCACGAAATACAAAAAGACAAAAACAATCTGCATGTTACTGTTGAGTCTTCGATCACTAACGAATTAAAAATTGACCAGAGCGTTTCGCATAACGGAATATGCCTTACGGTTGTTGCTATAAAAGATTCATATTATACCGTTACTGCTATTGAAGAAACGATTTTAAAAACCAATATTGGCGACTGGAAAGCTAATGACATTGTAAATTTAGAAAGAGGAATGAAGCTTGGCGACCGTCTTGACGGACATATTGTTCAGGGTCACGTAGACCAAACGGGAACTTGTACCAAAATTGAAGAAGCAAACGGAAGCTGGAATTATACTTTTGAATACGATCAAACCTTAAACAATATTACAATTGAAAAAGGATCGATTACCGTAAACGGAGTCAGTTTAACTGTTGTAAATTCTAAAACAAACGAATTTAGCGTTTCGATAATCCCTTATACTTTTGAAAATACCAATTTTAAAGATTTCAAAGTAGGGACTAAAATAAATTTAGAGTTTGATGTTGTTGGAAAATACATTTCAAGACTCTACGCGATTAACAAATAATCAAGAAAAATTACTGCATAAAAAAAGCTTCGATTTAAATTGAAGCTTTTTTTATTTTGTTTCGGTATATAATTGTCATTCCTAAAACGAATCCTGCTGCAATTAGATACGGTATATGATCATTAATTGGCAAACCTGGAGGCGTTATATCATCATCATCAGTTGTTGATGCTGTTCCTGATGTTTTAGCTGCTTGCGGCGGCGGTGGCGGCGTGTTGTCAGCAAAAGTAACCGACACACTCGATACAATTAAAAAAAGTGCTAATAATATATTCCTTATCTTCATAGGTTAAACGTGCTGAAATTCAATAAATAATACTAGGGGCAAATATTTTTATAGAGATACATCACAAAAATGTTATCTACACGGAAATTCTTTGGCAAAAGTATACGATTTTTACAAAAAAACAACTTTAAAATCAATAAAGTGATGTAAAAATAATATACGTAATACTGAGAGACTTAGATCTAAAAACAACAAAATTCAGATAAAAAACATCTAAAAATCTATTTATCTTTTTCAGTTTACTTACTCACAAAACATATATTAAACTCTGTATTTCAGATATTTATTGTACAGAAACTCAAATTTTAAAATCAAAAGAAGGTTTAAGCAAGACTTTAAAATTTCTTAAAAAACGCAGCCAGATATTTTTTTTAAAAAAACTGGCTAAATTTCAATAAGTCAGAAAGAACTGTAGTTTAAAACGCTGAAAAAATATTAAATTCTTTCTTTTTCAAATTCTAAGAACAATCAAATATTTCTGAATTAATATATTTGCATTCAATAATTCATAAAAAAAGACCTTAAGACTTTTTTGAGTCAAAAACAGCTATTAATAAATGAAAAATAAATATACAGTTGGAAGTTTGTATGCAGGCGTAGGCGGTATATGTTTAGGTTTTGAAAAAGCTGGTTTTAATTTGAAATGGGCCAATGAATTTGACAAAAAAGCCTGCGTTACCTACAGAAACAATTTCAAACATAATCTTATTGAAGGTGACGTTATGGATCTTGACGTAACAACTATTGAAAAAGTAGACATTTTAACTGGCGGTTTTCCTTGTCAGCCTTTTTCACTTGCCGGTCACCGAAAAGGTTTTGATGACCGAAGAGGAAATCATTTTTTTAAAATTCTGGATTTTATAGATGAAATTAGGCCTAAAGTGGTTTTTCTTGAAAATGTCAAAAATCTAAAAGGGCACGATAAAGGGAACACATTAAAAGTTATAAAAAGCGAAATAAAAAAACGCAATTATACTTTTGACAGCTCTATTTTAAATACCAAAGATTTTGGAAATACTCCGCATAACAGAGAGCGGCTTTTCATGATTGCTTTTGATAAAGACTTCTTAAACAACAAAAGTTTCAAGTTTAAATTCCCCGAAAAAGAACAATTAACGAAGTCTATTAAAGATTTAATTATTACAGAAAAAGTTTCTGATAAATTTTATTATGGCGAAGAGAAGTACATGTACGATAAACTGAAAGAAGCGGTTGTAAACAAGAATCACATCTATCAATTTAGAAGACAATATGTTAGAGAAAACAAATCTGGCTTATGCCCTACTCTAACGGCCAATATGGGAACGGGCGGACACAACGTTCCGATCATTACAACCGATTTTGGTTTTAGAAAACTGACTCCAAGAGAATGTTTTAGACTTCAAGGCTTTCCTGATGATTATAAACTGCCTGCAATTTCAAATTCAAGCTTATATAAACAAGCAGGAAATTCGGTTAGCATGCCGGTTATTCAAAGACTGGCTGAAGAAATTTTTAAGGTTATCGAAAAAGTAGAAGCAAAAGAAAAGAAGAAAGAAAAAGTATAAAATCAACTCTTTTTTTCTTCAGTTTTTATTTTTGAAGATTCTATTTCTTCTTGAATTTTTGCCACACAAATATCTAATTCTTTTTGAACTTCTTTACTCCAAAACCGAATCACTTTCCATTTTTCAGCAATCAAAAAAGCGTTGACTTCAATATCACGTTTCCTATTTCGTTCGATTTTCGGAATCCAATACTCCCGATTTGATTTGATTCGCAATTGCTGCGTTTCCCAATCTTTTCCGTGAAAAAATTCACTGTCAATAAAAATGGCGATTTTATATTTAGCAAAAGTCAAATCCGGTTTACCGAATATTTTTTTATTATTCTTTCGATAGCGATAACCCAATTCCCACAAAGCTTTGGCAAGCCTGACTTCTTGCGTAGTTGCCGTGCTTTTTATGGCCTGCATATTTTTTCTCCGTTGTTCGGGAGTTAAATTATCCATTTTACTATGAAGATTAAAATTGTCTTTGAAACATAAAGTTAACGTATTTCAGGAAACAAAACCTTAATCAACAGATTTCAATATATTTATCCAAGAATATTAATTATTGAAAACATTTAAAAACATCATTTATAATTATTAGTCTTTCATTATCTGGCAATCCTATTTTTGTAATTAACTCTTCTAAATAATAAAAATGATTTTTCATGAATTCTAAAAATTTATCAACATCATGTTCAATATATTTTTTTCCAGAAACAATTTCAATTTTTTTAATCGGAACCAAGATTGACGCTAAAAGCAATAAAGACGATTGGGTTTTATCTCCATTTCTATTTAAAAAATAAAACCAATAAGGAAACAATTTATCTAAAACACTAAAATATTCTCTTACTTCTTCTATTTCACATAACTCCCGAGGATCTTCATCATATCCGTCAATCATTAACATCAATTTGTTATTAGCCTTTGAAGGCTCTTGCAAAAGTTTTTCACAAAAATTTTGAATCTCAACGAAATTAAAATCGTCAATATATTCTTTAGCCACAATAAAAACAATTGTTTCGAACCTTTCAATATTAATTTCATCCATATTTTTTATTTATTAAACTATAGTATTCATAATATGTTAAAACATGATAGTCCGAAACTAAGAATTTAATAGGACTTGGACTTCCAGTAACAAAATATTTTTCAATTTTATAATTTCCAGAAACTTGCACTTTAAAAACAGCAGATAGGGTATCTAAATTTTCTTCTACCCATTTAATTTTCTTCAAAAACTTACTATGATATTTTTTTTGTTTATAATGATCACTAATAGTATTACCCGAAGCGCGTGCATCTTTTATTGGAGCTAAATTTTTTGCTTCAATTATATATATAACTTTATTATCTTCATCAATTGAAAGTGCATCTATTTCTCCGCACGGTAATTTCTTTTTTTCGACTTCTTCGAGTGAGATACAAGGAAGTCCCTTATTTATCAATATATTTTTAATATTATTTTCAAAAACATTCCTATGAAAAAAGTCTTCAATTTTAGAAATATCATTTTTCATATTAGCATTCAGTGCCTTTAAATCAATTCGCTTTCCAAAAATTATTCTCTCTACAAAATTAACTCTCCATTCTGCCAATGAGGCAAAAGAAATAATACAATGATTTTCAAAAGTCTCTACAAATTCAAATTCCAAAGCGCTTTCTTCATAAATAGTTTTTAAGTTGTTATTTAAATCAAATCTACACCCCGCAAAATTTAACATTCTAACATTTTGGCTTTTTTTCAAAAAATCTCGTTGCTCATAATTGAAATTTGAAATCTCAAAAAGTATAAAATTCATCAAATTAAAAACTCTGTTTATTTCAATAGAAGTATAGTCGGCAAGCATAACTATTAATGCATTAGTAGGCATCACTAAAATCCTAGCACCAATTTCAGGAGCCACTCTTTCTTTCAAAGTTTTAATTATAACATCCACTTCACTTAAAGAAAATTCAAAGTGGTTTTGCAAGAATAAATCTATCCGATCTAATAAATCTTTATTATCCATATAGTTCAACTCAGGAACTAAATCATAGTCTACAACCTCATTATAAAAACTCATTAAATCATTAATAAACAATCTTTCACTTTCTTCCAGTTCAGGCCAATTCCCATAAATAGTTGTTGAAAAAACAATTTTTGCTGTTGTAAATCGATTTTTAAAATAATGGATATAATTAGAGATTTCCTTACAATAGCTAAGTCCTAGTAATAAAGTAAAAACTTTACTTATATCTATATCATCTGGTCTTTTATCACCAAAACTACTAAAATCACTTTCTTCTAATTTTTCTAAAGATTTTTCTATAATATATCTCCACCCATATCTGCCTATAGGAGCAAAAATCTTATTATTTTCTTCTATTTGTTTTTCCTTATCAATTAACAATTCTAATGTCCAGAGTTCTATTTCAATATATGCTATTCTTATCCAAGATGCAGGATGATATTTATCTAAAAATACTTCAATTTCCTTATGGAAATTTTGATACGAAGTATTATAAAAATCTTTAATAACCTCAATATCACTTATTTCTCTAAAATATTCTTTAGGCCATGATTTAACCAGTATTTTTATTAAATAATTTTCGTTGACATTGGAATTTGGTTTAAAATTATCCATAAATACGTTCATTTTTTTTTAATAAGGCCAAAAATTATCATGCCTAAAAATATTAAAAAAAACACTCCCTTTTGGCCCTAAAAACAAAAAAGCCTCTACATTTCTGTAAAGGCTTTCTATTTCTAAAGAAGTGGTCCCACCTGGGCTCGAACCAGGGACCACCTGATTATGAGTCAGGTGCTCTAACCAGCTGAGCTATAGGACCGGTTTAGAGGATGCAATATTACTACTATTTTTCGTTCACTCCAAATATTTTAAGACATGATTTGCATTTAATTTCAATTCAAAGTCCCAGTATTCAAAACAAGATTGATTTTCAAGACCTTATTTAAAAACAAAAAGTGATATTTTTTATTTAATTTCCTGACAAAGCTCCACCAAAACGCCATTTGTGTTCTTGGGATGCAGGAAAACTACCAATTTATTGTCGGCTCCTTTCTTGGGAACTTCATTTATCAGCACAAAACCTTCATTTTTTAAACGAGAAATTTCGGCATGAATATCTTCAACATCAAAAGCGATGTGATGAATTCCTTCTCCTTTCTTTTCTAAAAACTTTGCGATTGGACTTTCTGGATTTGTCGCCACTAAAAGTTCAATCTTGTTATTTCCGGTTTGAAAAAACGAAGTCAAAACACCTTCGCTTTCTACCGCTTCCATTTTATAAGATGGAACACCAAGCATTTTTTCGAACAATACATTCGCATCATCCATATTTTTTACCGCGATTCCGATATGTTCTATTTTATTAACCATGATTTTCTATTATTGATTAATGTAAGTATTAAAATAACCGCATTCAGCAATAACGTCTTTATAATATTGCGTGTCTGAATAATCCTTTTTCAAAATTTTAAAACCGTTCCAGGCAATAAAATTAATTTTATCGTCTTCAATACTCCACCAATTTGTAACATTATTGTATTTATTATTATAATATTCGTTTCGTTCGCATTTCGAAATCAAATACACACATTTTGCTTTTTGCTCTTTTGTTGTTGCAGCCAACAGTGCTTTTTGATAATACCCTTTAGAAACATCACAATTGGTAATCATTTTTTTCATCGAGTCTCTAAACGAATACGGACTTGAACCATAACCTACAATACTAATTTCATAAAAAGTTCTTCCGTTTCCAAAATGCGAAATATTGTAAAATGCATTTCCAAGCAACAAACTATTCGTGTAAACATCTTCTTTTTGAGCCAGTTTATCCTGCATTTCTTTTACCGTATTTAGAAAATCAATAAAAGTATATTTTCTTTTTTGATACGCTGTATGATCACAATCGTGACAATCTTTAATACTTCCGTTAAACGGGTTTCCTAAAAATTTATAATATTGAACAGAATCTGTTTCCTTCATAAAAGCAATCGCTTCGGGAATTTTATTTTTAAAAGTTGCCTGAACCGCTTGGAAATTGCTAATATCTTTCAATTTCAAACTATAAATTCCAGCACCAATTTTTTCGATTTCGGTTTTGTTTGGCTTTGCCAAAAATGTTTTTATATCCAGCAGATTTTTTTCATTGTCATAAAAAGCATTTCCGTCATTCCAATAACTATAACGCGATTCGCCAAAAATCTCCGCCATTACCGGATCTGATTTTCCTTTATAAAGTGCAGATAAATAACTTCTGCTCCACGAAGAAGCATTTTGATAACGAAACTCTCCTTCTTTATATGTTTTTGGAAGTTCATAATACAGCCAGTTTAAATCTGACAGAATTGTTTTCTCGTTTTTATCTGTCAGCTTATCGATTTTATTCAAGTTGTTTACAAAGCGTAACAAACGAAGCTGCATTCCCGCCAATTCTGTTTTAGGAAGTGTTTTTACCGCTTTATCAAAACTTTTATCAGCATTTGTATATTCACCTTTTAAAGTCTGTAAATAACCCAAAGATAAATCCCATAAATAAGGCCTTGCCGTATTATCTGCTGCCGAAATTTTGGCAATTAAATCAAAAGCACTTTTATCTATTTTAGATTGATTTTCGGTTTTATTTTCGGCAACTGTCTGGTTTTTCACCGGCTGATTTTCTTCTGCTTTTTGCTGAAATGAATTATTAAGCGCTTGTTCTTGTTTGTTTACCAATCTTGTGGCCAGATAATTTAAGTGTTCACTTTTTGGATCTAACTCATAAATTTTTTCAATAGCTTGTTTTTCATCTTTATAAAATCCGTGAATCGCCCAAAGCGCCGCTTTCTCTTTATTATTTTTTGCCATTGCCAGCGATTTTGTCCAGTCAGCTTCATTTTTGGGATGAAAACTATAAGCCGTAACAATTCTCAATTCCGGGCATTTGTCAAAAACCTGTGCATATAAATAATTCGAAACTGCATATTTTTTCTGCTGATAATTGATTCCGGCAACGTACGAAAGTGCACGATAATACAATACATTTTTAGGAACAGAACTTTCGGTTTTATTAAAAAAGTCAATTGCTTTTTGCTTGCTGTTGCTGTAAAAACGAGCTTTCATTGTTAGAAACCAATATCTGTTTTTCAAAAACGGATCTGCAGTTGTGTTGTAAACATTTTCGATCGACTGAATCATTTGCAAATCATTAAAAGTTTTGGCCACAACAGGATCGTAACTCCAATAATCTTCGCCAATTGAAACCGTTTCAATTTTTTGAGCCAGATACAAAAACTCTACAAAGCTTTTCACTTTTGCATCTTTCAACGGCATTTTTTTGCCCCATTTTATTGAGGACGGGTTTTGCTTTTTGTTTTTATAAAAAACATGAAGGTCTGTAATTTCTTCTTTGTTTTTAATGGTGTTTTTTTCATCAGAATAATATCTTGGTTTATCATCTCCAATTAAAAAATAATTTACCGTTGTAGTATCAACAACACCTTTTAGGTAAGTTCCCCAATCTGATTTTATGTTTTCGTTGAAACGCGAATTGTGTTTGGTATCAAAACCAACTCCATAAAAAATATCTCCGGCCAAAAACAATGGTGAATATGATTTATCCGCAAAGGTTTCGGGCGTGAAATTAGAATTGTAACCAAAAAAATCCCAGTCGTCACCGCCGCCGCAGGCATATAGTATTCCGTAAACCGAAAGTATCGTAACACTAGAAACAAGAAACAACTTGCTCAAAAACATTCTTTTCATAACTTTTTAAATTGAATTCGTCTAAATCGTAAAATATAATTTCTTTTGGGGCTTTCGCCGAGTTTTCGCTTAAATCTTCTCCCATTTTTTTTAAATCTTCGGCAGAAATCGATTCTATTTTAAGCAGATCATTTTCTTCATAATAAACACCATTTTTATAATTTGATTGTCTGGCTTTAAAAAAAATGGAATTGATCTGAACAAAGTTTTTATCCGTTTTGAGTTCGCTGAAATTCAGTTTAGAACGAAGTCCAACTACTTTTTGATTCCTGATGTGAACTGCCCACGAATATATTGGCAACGCATAATCAAGATCGAGCGGATATTTCTTTAAACTCTTCAAATAATTTGCCGAGATTTTCTGGCTGTAAATAGAATTGAGAGAATCGGGAGCAATAGTTCCCATATTGTAAAACATCAAAACACCATGATCTACATTTGGGATTTTCGTTTTTCTGAAATATTTTACCTGATGAAGCCTTATTGTTGCTGAGAGTTTTTTCTGCGAAAGCTTTTTAATCTGTTCAATAAACTTCAAATAATTGTCTTTACTATTTAATGTCCAGTCGCAGTCAATTTGAATTTCAGCATAATTGATTTTATTCTTTTTGTTGATTTCCTCAATTAAATGAATCGTCTTTTTAGCCAGATCTTCAATATCAAGATTAGTTTGCAGCATTACTTTATTCTGAATAAAAACCACGGGAACAATTTCAAAATTTTGGGTATTTTCCTGAAAATGAATTGGACTTATGGGAATTGGAGACTGTGTTTCAGGATGAAGTCCGATATCAAAATAACGAACATACAGCTTGTGAACCTCATTCTCTTTTAAAACTTCTTTTTCTGTTGGAGAAAATTTCAAATTGGTTTTCCAATAATAAAAAGCAATTACAGGTTTGTTATTTTTACTGCAGGCAGAAAACAAAACAACCATTAAAACCAAGAAAATTCTTTTTATCAAAACCTAAGGGAATTATATTTGAACTCAAAAGTAAGAAATTATAGCCTATTGTTTATTTCTTATTCAAAAAAAGAAGTAAATCTAAAAGCTGTAAATCCTAATAAATGGCCAAAAAATTTCAATTAAAGCAAATATAATTGTTATTTTGTGCAATCAAATTTAAAAACCGCTATGTTTAAAAGCAAACTCAAATACATTTCATTTTTATTGGTATTATTAATGATGAGCTGCGCCAAAAGAGGCAGTATAACTGGCGGATTAAAAGATACATTGGCTCCTGTTTTGGTTTCGAGTACTCCTAAAAATTTCAGTACTGATTTTAAAGGAAACGAAATTACATTGGTTTTTGATGAATATGTAAAGTTGAAAAACCTCAACAAACAACTTGTTATTTCACCTCCAATGAAAAATGAGCCGTTGATTTATCCAACTGGTGTTAGTAAATTTTTAAACATAAAAATTAAAGATACTTTACAGCCCAACACAACGTATAGTTTTAATTTTGGACAAAGTATTACGGATAATAATGAGGGAAATGCGATAAACCAATTTAAATATGTTTTTTCGACTGGACCTTATATTGATTCGCTAAAACTTAGAGGAAGCATTAAGGATTCGTATGAAAAAAAGGTAGATAATTTTGTTTCTGTAATGTTGTATGAAGCAAATGATAAATACAAAGATTCTGTTATTTACAAAGATTTTCCGCGTTACGTTACCAATACTTTAGACAGTTTAAGAACTTTTGAATTTGAAAATTTAAAAGCCGGAAAATATCTTTTGGTTGCTTTAAAAGATAAATCAAGTAACAATAAATACAACCCAAAAGATGATAAAATTGGGTTTATCAAACATTTTATTACGGTGCCAAATGACACTGTTTTTGACTTGGAATTATTTAAGGAAACACTTCCGTTAAAAGCCGTAAAACCAATTCAGGCATCAGGAAACAGATTGCTTTTACCTTATGAAGGAAAACAAAATTTCAAGATCAATAAGCCAACAATTGTACTTAAAAACAATGATCAGGTTCTTGAAACCATTGTAACGCAGTTTCCTAAAAAAGATTCGCTTCAGGTTTGGTATAAACCTTTAAAAGCCGATTCTTTATCGTTAGAAGTTAGTCGTGATACCTATAAAAAGAGGTTTACTTTTAGAGTAAAAGACCAGAAAAAGGACACGATGAACATTAAAGCGGTTCAAAACGGTATAATTAATTTTAGAGAAAGATTTACTTTAGAAACTGAAACGCCTTTGGTGAAATTCGATAAATCAAAAATTAAATTAGTTAACAAAGATTCGACAGCTGTTGATTTTACTACAGAATATGACGAATTCAATCAGAAACTGTATGTCGATTTCAAAAAAGAACCTCAGGAAAAATACAATTTTACATTTTTCCCGGGCGCTTTGACTGATTTTTACGAAAAAACAAACGATACTTTATCATATAAACTATCCACAAAAGAAGCTGCCGATTACGGAAATTTAGTTTTGAATTTGAAAAATGTAAAACGTTTCCCGATCATTGTTGAAATCACGAACAAAAAAGGCGATGAAGTTTTGGCCAGCGAATATTCTGAAGGAAATACTAAAATTGAATTCAATTTATTAGTACCAACTCAGTTTACGGTTAGGATTATTTACGACGATAATAAAAACAAAATGTATGATGCCGGAAGTTTTCTGGACAAACGATACGCCGAAGAAGTTTTCTATTATCAGCAGGAAGTTGATGTCCGCAGCAATTGGGACGTTGATCAAAGCGTGGATTTAAGTATTCCTTACAGTCCCGAAATAGAGAAAAAAGAAGACGAGAAAAAAAGGAAAAAAGAGGAAAAGCAGCGAAAAGCTTTCTAGATTTTAATCTCAAAAGTATCTTTGTCGCTTAAAAAATCGAGCTTTTTTCGGGTTTCCAGCATTTCATTTTTATCTAAATCAACCACAAAAACACCTTCTGGTTCTTGTGGTTCTAAAATGTAATTTCCTAAAAAGTCAACAACCTGCGAATGTCCGGTATGTTCGTAGTTATTGGCGTCAAGCCCAATTCTGTTTACACCCACAACATAACTTAGGTTTTCAATCGCGCGCGCTTTAAGCAAAGCGTCCCAGGCGTTGGTGCGTATTTTTGGCCAGTTGGCCACATATAAAAGTAAATCGTAATTTTCTACATTTCGCACAAAAACCGGAAAACGCAAATCATAACAAACCTGCAGGCAGATTTTCCAATCCAGATAATCAACAATTACTTTTTGAGTTCCTGCAGTATAGAATTTGTCTTCGCCTGCTAATGAAAATAAATGACGTTTGTCATAATACTGCATTTCTCCCGACGGAAAAACAAAAAACATTCTATTATAATAATTGCCATTTTCAGTAATAACCAAACTTCCCGTAACGGCACTATTTTTTTCTTTCGCAATAAATTTCATCCACGAAATTGTTTCCCCTTCCATCTTTTCTGCAACTGCCGACGGATTCATAGTAAATCCTGTCGAAAACATTTCAGGTAAAACAATCAAATTGACGTGCTGATTGATCTGTTTTATTTTCGATTCAAAGTTTTTTCTGTTTGCAGAAGCTTCTTCCCAAACCAATTCTGATTGAATAAGTGCGATTTTCATTTTTCAAAAATACGAATTTTCAGCCAAAATTATTTTTTTAATGAAAAAGCTCATTTTGCAAAATTTTCTCAAAAAACCCTTTAAAAATCAAATGTTTTTGGGATTATAAAAATACTTCGCGAAAAAATATTGCAAAAAAAATGCAGTTATTGCAAAAAAAATGCAAAAGTGAAAAATAAATATCTATATTTGATTTGCCAATAAAAAACCAAAAAAAAAACATGAAAACCAAACTATTATGAAAACAAAGCTTATTTCATTAGTGTTTATTGGAGGAATCATCTTCTCCACAAACGCCAAAGAGATTGCAATAAAAAAGCATCTTTTTGAACAACAAAGCAATCAAGTTGAAATTTCGGGCCAGATTTTAGGTCAGGATGATGGAATGCCAATTGCCGGAGCTACAATTTATGCCGAGAGCAATAATAAAATAGCAACAATATCTGATGAAAACGGAAAATTCAAATTGAAGGTTCCGGAAAACGAAGTTCATATTATTGTAAGTTACATGGGTTATGAAACTTTATCATTTGCCTTACTTAAAACTTCAGATTTAACGATTCGATTAAAACCTGCCGAAAATGTACTGGAACAAGTTTTAGTTACAGCACTTGGAGTTAAAAAAAGCAGTAAATCTGTTGCCTACGCTGTTACTGAATTAAAAGGAACTGAATTTACAAAAGCGAAAGAAACGAATATTTCGAATGCATTAGTTGGAAAAATTGCCGGAGTAAACGTGAGCAGTACCTCAACCGGAGCAAATGGTTCAACGAGAGTTGTAATTCGTGGAAACGGGTCTTTAAACGGAAATAACCAGCCAATGTATGTTGTTAATGATTTACCAATTGATAATACACAGCTTAATTTACCGGGAATTGGAAACGGTGCCGGTTCAACGAGAATAAATGTGGATCGTGGTGACGGAACTTCTGTTATCAATGCCGATGATATTAAAACGATTACGGTTTTAAAAGGTGGGACGGCTGCCGCACTTTATGGCGCTAACGCTGCAAACGGTGTAATTTTGATTCAAACGAAAAGAGGTTCTGCTCAAAAAGGAATTGGGGTTGAATATAATTCTTCATTTACATTCGAAACACCTTCGATTATTCCTGACTGGCAATATGAATATGGTTCTGGAGCAAACGGAAAAAAACCAACCACGCAAGCAGAAGCTGTTGCAGCCGGACGCTGGTCTTGGGGTGCGAAAATTGACGGAAGCAACGTAGTTCAGTTTGACGGGGTTTCAAGACCTTATGTGGCTCAAAAAAATAACATTAAAAATTTCTACGAAACAGGAACTACCTTCATTAATTCTCTTGCATTATCTGGAGGAAATGAAAAAGCTACAGGCCGACTTTCGTTCTCGAATATGGATAACCAAAGTGTGGTTCCAAATTCTGATTTTAACCGTAAAAGCATCAACATTGCGAGTAATGTGAACTTAACAAATTGGTTGAAATTTGATGTTGTCGCACAATATAATTTAGAAAAATCAAACAACAGAGTAACGGTTTCTGATGCGGAGGCAAATCCAAACTGGGGGACTTACATGATTGGTAATACGGTTGACATTCGAAATCTTGCCCCAGGTTATGATGCCAACGGAATTGAAGAAGCATGGAATCCTGTTGCTGTAGCAACAAACCCTTATTTTGTTGTTAATAAAATTAAAAACAAAGACACTAAAAATCGTTTCATCGGGATGTTGAACGTAAAAGTAAATTTCACTCCAGAATTATTCCTTCAAGGTAGAGTTGGACAAGATTATACTGATTATGATTTCTTCGGATACATTCCAAAAACAACTTTAAACAATCCGGTTGGATATGCGCAGGGTTCAAAAATGAAATTATCAAACATCAATTCAGAAGCAATTCTTAATTATACCAAAAAGAATTTCTATAATGATTTCTCTTTAAATGCTTTAGTTGGAGTTAACTCTCGTACGACCTTGAGAGACGAAACCAGAGTGGAAGGTTCAAATTTTGTATTAAATGATTTTTACGCTTTAAGTAATTTATCAACTTTGGCTTATAGTTACCCTTACGGAAAAACTAAAACCAACTCGGTTTACGGCGCTGCCGATTTTGATTATAAAAACATTGTATTTTTAAATGTAACAGGCCGTCAGGATTGGTTTTCTACCCTTTCAAAAGAAAACAATACGGTATTTTATCCTTCTGTTGGAACAAGTATAATTGTTTCGGATATTATAAAACTGCCGGAATTTGTTTCGTTTGCTAAACTAAGAAGTTCATGGGCAGAAGTGGGAGGCGCAACGCCAGATCCTTATGCATTGAACCAATCGTACTCAATGATTCAGGGCGGACATAACGGTCAGCAGGTTCAGGGGCCAACAAGTTCAAGAGTTCCAAATGCGACTTTAAGTCCGTTGACTTCTACAACATTTGAGATTGGAACAGATTTAGGATTTTTCAACAATCGTTTAAATCTTGATTTTGCGTGGTACAACCGTGCGACTACAAACGATATTGTTGAAACTACAATTTCAACAGCTTCCGGAGCTAATACTGCTTTATTGAATTTAGGAAAAATGAGAAACAGAGGGGTTGAGTTTTTAGTAAGCGGTAAAATCATCAATTCTGATAAATTCTCCTGGGACGCAAGTTTCAACGGATCTTACAACGAAAACAAAGTTGAAGCACTTACAGATCAGTTAAACTCAATTACAATGGCAACTTCTGTAAACGGATATGTAACGATTACAAGTGATGTTGGACGTCCGTACAGTATTATAAAAGGATACAGACCTCGTAAAGATGCTAACGGAAATACGGTTTATAATGTAAGCGGCGGATCTGCAACTGTTGCACAAGGGCCACTTGAAGAATTAGGTCAGGGAGTTCATCCTTGGGCTGCGGGACTTACCAACGAATTCAAATACAAAAACATTTCATTGAGCTTTTTAATCGACGGTAAATTTGGCGGAAGCTTATATTCTGGAACAAACTTATACGGAACTCGTATGGGATTAACAAAACTGACGCTTGAAGGTCGTGAAAGCGGTTTACCAATTAAAGGTGTTGACGTTAACGGAAACCCGGTTGATATGGTAATTGCTCCGGAAAACCTAAGAACATATTATGATGGTTTAAGAAACATTTCTTCGGAATTTGTTTATGATGCAAGTTTCATCAAATTAAGACAAGTAATTCTGGGTTATGATTTACCTATTGAAAAAATAAAAGGATTATCAAAACTTCAGGGTGCTTCGGTTTCATTTGTGGCAAGAAACTTATTTATTCTTTACAAGAAAACACCAAACGTAGATCCGGAATCTGTATTTAGTGCTGGAAATGCTCAGGGTGTAGAACAATTTGGAGTACCAAAAACAAGAAGTTTCGGTTTAAACTTAAATGTCAAATTTTAAGCTTGCTTTATTTCTAATAATTAAATTAAAAGACATGAAAAAGATAACCCTTTTATATATTGCAGGCTTACTTTTAGGAAGTATGACAGCTTGTACCGATGATTTTGAAGAAATCAATACGAACCCTAATTCAGTTGAAAAACCAGACCCGAATTTTGTTTTTAGCAAAGCACAGCTTGATGGTTTAAACAACAATTATTTTGCAACTAATATTTTAGAATGCGGCGGAATGCTGCAGCATTATGCAACTTACAAAGAAGCATCTGGAGCTGGTGATAAATATTTGAGTAATGAAGTTTATTATTCTGCTTATTTTAATCAGGCGTATCCAACGGCTTTAAATGAAACGGAAGTTGTAATAAATGAAGTAAAAAACAATCCAAACGAAAGCAATAAATTAAATATTGCGAGAATCTGGAAAGCTTATTTATACCACAGAATTACAGATTTATATGGAGATATTCCCTATTCTGAAGCTGCAAAAGCAAACAGCACACAAATCTTTCTTCCTAAATATGACTCTCAGGAATTTATTTATAAAGATTTATTGAAGGAATTAGACGAAGCGGCAGCCGCATTAGATCCTGCAAAACCAAGTTTTGGTAAATCTGATTTTATTTATGACGGAGATGTTGCAAAATGGAAAAAGTTCTCTTATTCGTTAATGCTTCGTTTAGGATTACGATTAACAAAAGTTGATGCTGCATTGGCACAAACCTGGGTAACTAAAGCTATTGCCGGCGGAGTAATTTTGAATACGGCTGATAATGCAATCATGAAATATACAGACGGGCCAAATGATTTTAACCGAAATCCGGTTGGTTTCGACTCGAGAAAACAAGATTTTACAGCAGGTTCTTACGGTACAAAAAATGTGGAAGGCGGAAAATTAGCCAAAACATTTATCGATTTATTACAATCAACTGCCGATCCCAGAATTAGTGTTTATGCCGGAGTTTGGCAGGGAACAACTCAAAATACAGCGCTTGCCGTACAAAAAGGTTTCCCTAACGGAACTAAAATTGCCCCAACTCCTGCTGAACAAGCAACGTATTCTGAGCCTAACCAAAGTACGGTTTTTAGATACGATGCACCGCTTGTATTGATCAGCAACGCCGAAACTAATTTATATTTAGCCGAAGCCGCTGCAAGAGGATGGTACGCTGCATCTGATAAAGATTTATATGAAAAAGGGGTTCAGGCTTCTTTCCTAAACATGGGAATCTATGGAGTAGCTTACACAATTCCGGATGCAACGCCATATTTAACAGCAAATCCGTACAATGCGGCAGGATCTTTTGAGGCTAAAATGAATCAAATTCATACTCAGGTTTATATTGCCTTATTTGTAGACGAACAGGAAGTTTACGCCAACTGGAGAAGAACAGGTTATCCGGTTTTAGTTCCGGTAAACTTTCCGGGTAACGTTACAAACGGCACAATACCAAGACGTTTCAAATATCCAACCAGCGAATATTCAGTGAATTCAACTAACTTAGCAGAAGCGGTTAAACGACAAGGTCAAGACCTTTTTACAACAAAAATCTGGTGGGATAAATAATAGAATCAAGAGTTGAAATGTGCCTTTAGGCACTTAATATCGGTAGAAAATTAGTTTAAAATTCTTTGGAGTGCCGTAGGTACGCAACAAAACAACAACAATTGTGTACCTACGGCACGCTCGAGATATTCTAACTCCTGTTTTCTACCGATATTAAGTGCCTAACGGCACAAATTGAAGAGTTTTAATCCTTAGACAGGGATAAAAATAATATTATACAAAAAGATAAATGAGCATTTTAATTCTTACGGCATGCATTGCGTTTTTAATCATACAAATAGCTTGGCTTAAAATCAATCCGTTTATTGCCTTTATCATAACAGCTTTATTAGCAGGTCTGTTTTTAGGCCTGCCAATAAGCACTTTGTCGCAGACCGTTCAAAAAGGTTTGGGCGAAATGTTAGGATCTATTACGCTGATTATAGTTTTCGGAACCTGTATTGGTAAACTTACCGTTTCATCAGGCGCCGCCAATGTTATTGCAAAAACAGTCATGGGATGGACGGGCAGAAAATACGTTCGACTCGGTTTAATGATTACCGGATTTATTGTTGGGATACCTCTATTTTATAGTGTTGGATTTGTTTTGTTAGTACCTCTAATCTTTTCAGTAGCCCATCAGTTCAAACTGTCAAAAGTATATCTGGGAATTCCAATGCTGGCGTCGCTTTCAGTAGCACACGGTTTTTTGCCCCCGCATCCGTCACCAATGGCTTTGAGCAGTATTTTAAATGCTGATATTGGACTCGTTTTAGTCTACGGAATTATAATTGCAATTCCGACTATTTTTATCGCCGGATTATTATTTTCTAATTTCCTTAAAAACATCAAAACCGAATCGGATCATGAAATTTTAAATGTTGAAGAAGTCGTAAACCACGGTAAACTTCCGAGTTTTTCCCTGAGTTTATTTTCGGCCTTATTTCCGGTTTTTGGTTTAACTATAACTTCAATATTACCTTTAATTTCAACTAATGAAACGTTGATTGAAGTTTGCAAAACAGTAGGAGAACCAAGTATGATTATGTTAATTTCTTTACTTCTTTGCACGTACACTTTAGGAATCAGAATGAACCGAAGCATCCCATCTATAATGGACGATTATGCCCTTGCTATAAAAGATGTCGCTTTGATTGTTTTAATTGTAGGCGGTGCGGGAAGTTTGAAAGAAGTTATGATTGTAAGCGGCGTAAACGAAACTATTGTTGCGGCCTTAACACAAATAAACATTCATCCGTATTTATTGGCCTGGATGATGGCCGCGATTATTCGCGTTTGTGTAGGTTCTGCAACCGCAGCCGGATTAATGACTGCAAGTGTTTTATTACCTTTGTTACAAACTACTGGTCTCGATACCAATCTGTTAGTTTTATCTGTTGGAGCCGGAAGCTTAATGTGCTCGCATGTAAACGATCCGGGTTTTTGGATGTTCAAAGAATATTTTAATATCAGCCTGAAAGACACGTTCAAATCATGGACGGTTATGGAATCTTTAGTATCTGTTTTAGGAATTGTTTTCGTATTTATTTTAAACTCAATTATACATTAATATCATGAATTTATTACCACAAGAAAAATTTGAAACCCTTGGCCTTTCATTACCGCCAGCACCTCAACCTCTTGGTATATATAAACCTTATTTAGTCGACGGAAAATACTTGTATCTTTCTGGTCACGGTCCGGTTCGCGACGATAAATCCTTAATCATTGGCCGAATTGGCGATGACATGGATATCGAAGAAGGAAAACTGGCTGCAAGACAAGTTGGCTTAACGATGCTTTCGACAATTGTAACCAATTTTGGAAGTCTGAACAAAGTAAAAAGAGTGATAAAAGTTTTAGGAATGGTAAATTGCAACGGCGATTTCCTAAGACATCCGTATGTAATAAACGGCTGCAGTGAATTATTCGCTGAAGTTTGGGGACAAGAAAACGGAATTGGAGTAAGAAGCGCCGTAGGAATGGGTTCTTTACCAGACAATATTCCTGTTGAAGTTGAAGCTGTTTTCGAATTATTCTAAAAAATTAGGCCACAGGCGATAAAGATTAAAGAGCAATCTGAATTGGTTAAGGAAATACTTTAGTCGTAAGTCTGTGGTTATGTAAAAATATATAGGCCACAGATTTCACAGATTAAAAGGATTATTTTTTTTTCGCCACGAATTACACGAATTTTCACGAATTACTTTTTTTACTTCAAGCATATAAAAATTAGTGAAAATTCGTGTAATTCGTGGCAAAAGATTTAACCACCATCCAAAGAAATCCTTTTAATCTGTGAAATCTGTGGCAAAAAACAAAAAACATGAATACAAATATCCCACAAACAAGAATAGCAACATTTGGAGAATTATTACTTCGGATGAATGTTGCCAATGGAAACCGGTTTACACAGGCAGATGAAATAAAAATTCATGTGGGCGGTGCCGAAGCCAATGTTTGTGTTTTACTTTCCCAACTCGGAATCCAAACCGATTATATTACCCGATTGCCCGAAAATGATTTGGCACAACTGGCTTTAAACGAACTTCAGAAATACAAAGTAAATACTTCAAAATGTGTTTATGGCGGAGAACGTTTGGGCTTGTATTTTGTTGAATCCGGAAATCAAATCAGACAATCGCAGGTTATTTACGACCGAAGCAATTCTTCTTTCGCAACCATTCAAAAAGATCAAATTAACTGGGATAAAGTTTTAGAAGATGTTACGCATTTTCACTGGTCAGGAATAAGTCCGGGAGTTTCGCATGAAGCAGGTTTAGCTTGTAAAGAAGCAATTTTGACAGCGCATAAAAAAGGACTTCCGATTTCTTCTGATTTTAATTACAGATCCAAATTATGGCAGTACGGAAAACATCCGTCTGAAATTATGCCCGATTTATTACAATACAGCACAATAACGGTTGCAGATTTAGATGCGATTGAAATTTATTTCGGAATCAAAACCGATAAAAACGAATCCGATGAAAATCGCTTTCAAAAAACCTTCAAATTATTAAAAGTAAAAATGCCTTTTCTAAAAACACTCGCCATGAGTTTTAGAAAATCAGACGGGCCAGCACATTTATACAAAGGTTTATTGCTGCATGAAGGTAATTTTTATCAAACGCCAGAACACAAAATACATATTGTAACCGACCAAATTGGTTCAGGAGACGCTTTCAATGCCGGATTATTATACGGATTATCCAATAAATTATCCGGACAGGAATGCATTGAATGGGCAACAGCCTGCGGCGTAATCAAACAAAGCATTCACGGAGATTTCGCCATAAGTAATCTCAACGAAATAAGTCATTTTATTAAAAACGGCTCAAGTAATAGAATTAATAGATAAATAAAGAATATGTACAGCATTTTAAAAACGCAAGGTGTACTTCCGTTAGTAACCCAAATCAACATTGAAACAGCCCAAATAGTATTGCAATCAGCGGCTGATGCTGGCATAAAAATTATCGAGTTTGCTGCTCGCGCCAATGATGCAAAAGAAGTTTTTACCCAAATGACAGCCTTTAAAAAAGCAAATAATCTGGATGTTAAAATAGCCGTTGGTTCTATTTTGTCTGTTGATGAAGCAGCAATATACCATCAATTAGGAGCAGACTGCATCGTTTGTCCGCATACTGACCCAGAAATTGGAGCATACTGCCTTAAAAATAATATTTACTGGATTCCCGGGGCTGCTACTTTAAATGAAATATTACACGCCAATAAATTAGGTGCCGAGGTTGTAAAACTTTTTCCGGCTGATAAAATCGGTGGTCCTGGATATGTAAAAGCGATTAGAGCGCCTTTTCCAAGTTTAAAAATAATGCCAACCGGAGGCGTAACGCTCGAAGAAAGCAATTTAAAATCGTGGTTTAAATCTGGTGTTGTCTGCGTGGGAATTGGTTCAAATTTATTTTCAAAAGAAATGCTTTTGAATTTAAATTACGAACAGGCATTGCAGGCTTTTCAAAATTTAATCGAAGTTGTAGAAAAAACAAGAAACTAAATTATGCAGGAAAATTGGTGGAAAATTAAATCTGATATCAACATTGATACGCCATTTTTAGCCGCTTACGAAGATCGTATCCGGTTTAATCTTGAACGCCTTATTGGTTCAGTAAATGGTGACACACAAAAATTAAGGCCTCATATTAAAACCCATAAAATTGGCGAAATTTTGGAGTTGTTTAAAATTTACAACATCAAAAAAATAAAATGCGCCACAATTGCCGAAGCTGAACTAGGAGCAATACACGAAATTCCGGATGTTCTTCTCGCCTATCAGCCCATCGGAATTAAAAAAGAAAGATGGATTTCGCTGATTAAAAAATATCCTGATACTTCTTTTTCGACTATTCTTGACAATCTGGATTCGGCGAAAGCCTTAAATGAAATTGCTAAAGAAAATGACTTAAAACTGAATGTTTATCTGGATTTAAATACCGGAATGAACAGAACCGGATTTTCGATTTCAGAAGATTGGACAGCTTTAGTCGATAAAATTGTTAAGCTCAAAAACCTTCATTTTGAAGGAATCCATATTTACGACGGCCATTTAAAAGGCAGTGCCGAAGAACGAACGAATACGGCTTCAAGTTCATTTTCTGAAATAAAAGAAAAAACGGAAGCAATCGAACAAAAATTGGGTTATGAATTAAAAATTGTTGCCGGCGGTTCTAATACTTTTCCCTTTTATGCCACACAGGAAAATGTAGAATGCAGTCCGGGAACTTTTGTTTTTTGGGATTCCAATTATCAGATTCATCTGCCTGAACAAAAATTCAAACCTGCTTTGGTTATCATTGGAACCATAATTTCAAAACCAACAAATGCAACACTTTGTATTGATATTGGCTACAAAGCCGTTTCTTCAGAAAATCCAATTGATAAACGATTAGTAATTTTAAATGATGAAAATCTAATCCCTACAGCACATTCTGAAGAACATTTGATTTTAGAAAATAAAGGAAAAAACGAGTATAAAATTGGCGACACTATTTATGCACTTCCTTATCACGTATGCCCTACCTGCGCGCTTTATGATACTGTTCAGGTTGTAAATAAAGGACATCAAATTTGTGATCAATGGAAGGTTGCCGCCCGAAGCAGAGAAATTAATATATAAAATTTAAGTCAAAATATATGTTTATAATAGACGCCCATTTAGACCTGAGCATGAATGCGATGGAATGGAATCGTGATTTAAGAAATGATGTTCCTACTTTGCGCAGTTTAGAAAAAGGAATGACGGACAAACCTGATCGCGAACGCGCTACAGTTTCATTTCCTGATTTGCGACGCGGTAATATCGGAATTGTTGTGGCAACACAAATTGCAAGATTTGTAAAACCGGGCAGTATTATTCCGGGTTGGAATTCTCCTGAACAAGCCTGGGCACAAACGCAAGGGCAATTGACTTGGTACAAAGCCATGGAAGAAGCGGGAGAAATAACGCCAATTACGGATAAAAAATCACTCCAGAAACAACTTGATGTATGGAACGACGGAACTCCAAACGATAAAAAACCAATTGGATATATTTTAAGTTTAGAAGGCGCTGACTCTATAATTGATATTTCTTATTTAGAAAAAGCATACAATTACGGTTTACGAGCTATTGGTCCTGCGCATTACGGTCCAGGACGTTACGCAAACGGAACGGATGCAACGGGAAAAATGAATCAAAACGGAATTGATTTATTAAAAGAAATGGAACGTTTGAATATTATTCTGGATGCAACGCATTTGTGCGACGATGCCTTTTGGCAGGCTTTAGATCATTATAACGGGCCGGTTTGGGCAAGTCATAATAATTGCAGAAGTTTAGTTGATCACAATCGTCAATACAGTGATGAAATGATAAAAGCTTTAATTTCGAGAGGAGCTGTTATTGGCGGCGCATTAGATGCCTGGATGTTGGTTCCGAATTGGCAGAGAGGCGTTTCGATGCCTTTAGAAATGAATTGTGATTTAGAAACGGTTTTCAAACACATGGATCATATTTGTCAATTGGCCGGAAACGCAAATCACATTGGTGTAGGTTCAGATTTAGACGGTGCTTTTGGTACAGAACAATCTCCGTATGATTTAAATACGATTGCTGATTTACAAAAATTGGTTCTGATATTTAAAAACCACGGCTATTCTGATGAAGATTTAAATAAAATCTTTCACCAAAACTGGATCAACTTTTTAATGAAAAATTGGGATTAAATAAAAACTAAACTTGGAACTGCCTTCTTATACGATTGTAATTTTTCGTCGCTTGGATCAACTTCCGTCACAACGTAATCAACCTCAGATAAGTTGGCAATTTTCATTTTTAGAACCGTATCCAGTTTTTCAGAAATCGTAAGAATCGCTGTTTTTTCTGAAGCCTGAATCATTGCTTTTTTAACCTGAACCGTTTCCCAGTCAGAATCTGAGAAACCGCCTTCAATATCTAAAGCATTGGTTCCTAATATTAATAAATCAACTTTAATATTAGCAAGCTGATTATAAACATCGCCGCTCACACACATTTGGCTGTACGACGAAATGCTGCCGCCAATCATGATAATTTTAACGTTGGGTTTATCCAGAAGTTCAACCGCAGATAAAACGGTAACCGTAAAAATAGTTAAACTTAAATCGTTAGGAATTAAACGAATGAATTCACGAATTGTCGTTCCGCCGCCAATTAATAAAACCATTCCGTCATGAAGAAGGCCTAACGTTTTTTGCGCAATAATTTGTTTGGATTCGCCCGCATAAGTTTGATTAGAGGAAGAATGGTGATACGCTTTTGTCATCGCCCCGCCTTTCACTTTAATCAATAAAGATTCTGACTCAAGTTCATTTATATCACGTCTTACAGTATCTTCTGAAACAAATAATTTAGCCGAAAGGGTTTCAAAACTTACACGAGTATGCAAGTTAATCTCTTTTAAAATAAGATTTTTACGTTCTTCTTTAGTGTAATTAACCACTTCATTATCATTATTCATGCAAATTCGTTTTTGTAAGGACAAATGTAAACAATAAATGCAATATTCTTGCGAAACAAATTATAACACAACGTAATTAAAAAGTTAATTACGCTATTTTAAAGACATTTAAACGCCAATACCTTTTGCAAAAAAAATGCAGACTAATTTTACAAACCTTAAATTTGCTTAACAAAACAAAAAAGTAACCATGCAAAAAAGTATATTTCTCTTTTTGATTTTCTGTTTTTCTTTCGGAAATGCGCAAAGTACTTCAGATAATATTTCGATTATTCCGGCTCCTAATTTTTATAAATCAACCGGAGACAGCATTCGCATCAACGGAAAAATTAAAATTGTATTTGATAAAAATAAATACAGCGCAAAAGAATTGAAAACGGCGCAGATTTTTGAGTCGGCTATAAACTCGAATACGTCAAATAAAAAAAGCAATATTGAAGTTTTGTTTATTGCCGAAAAACCAGCTGCAGTTTCAAAAAAAGAGGGGTATAAAATCAATATTTCTTCCAAAAAAATAACCGTAACCGGAAGTGAAGAAGGATTATTTTATGCTGTTCAGAGTTTATTGCAGCTTTTACCGAATCAACCCAAAAATCAAGAAGTAAAATTACCTTGCGTTTCCATCGAAGACCAGCCCAGATACGACTACCGCGGGCTTCACCTCGATGTTTGCCGTCATTTTTTCTCTGTTGGTGTTATAAAAGATTTTATTGCACAAATGTCGTATTATAAATTAAATAATTTCCATTGGCATTTAACCGACGACCAAGGCTGGAGAATCGAAATAAAAAAGTATCCAAAACTTACTGAAGTTGGTTCTAAAAGAGCACAGACTTTAGTGGGTAATAAATTTGAAAGATCTCCTTATTTTTTTGACGGAAATCCGTACGGTGGTTTTTATACTCAGGAAGAAATTGCAGCCATTGTGAAATTTGCCGAAGACCATTATGTAAATATTATTCCCGAAATCGAAATGCCGGGTCACGCAACGGCGGCGGTAACAGCTTACCCAAATTTATCTTGTTTTCCAGATCGAAATTATAAAGTGATAGAATCATGGGGCGTTTTTGAAGATATTTTTTGTGCCGGAAAAGAAGAAACTTTTACTTTTTTAGAAGATGTTCTAACCGAAGTTATGGCTTTATTTCCGAGTAAATACATTCATATTGGCGGAGACGAATGTCCAAAAGCAAGATGGAAAGAATGCCCGAATTGTCAAAAGAGAATTAAGGATCTAGGTTTAAAAAACGAACATGAATTACAAAGTTACCTTACAACCCGAATTGAAAAATTCTTAAATGCAAACGGAAGACAAATTCTGGGCTGGGATGAAATGCTCGAAGGCGGATTGGCACCAAATGCAGCAGTTATGTCATGGCGAGGCGAATCTGGCGGAATCAGCGCGGCAAAACAAAAACATTTTGTAATTATGAATCCTGAACAGGTTTTATATTTAGATTATAATCAGGGTTATTCTCCGCAGGAACCTTTAACAATTGGACGATTAACAACGGTTGAAAAAATCTACAAGTACAACCCAACTCCTGTAGACAGTTTAACGGTGGAAGAGCAAAAATATATTATGGGTGTTCAGTCGAATCTTTGGTCTGAATATTTGACAAGTCCGGCGAAATTAAATTATATGATTTATCCGAGAGTTTTTGCTTTAGCAGAAATTGCCTGGACAGAACCTCAGAATAAAAACTACAATAATTTTATTTTGAACAGGATTCCGCATCATTTAGAAAAACTGGAAGCGCAGAAAAGAATGTATAAAGTTCCGATTCCTTTTGGAGCTGAAGAAACGGCTTTAATTGCATCAAAATATATTCTGGACTTAAAACCAACGATTAAAAATGGACAGATTTTTTATACTATTGATGGTTATAATCCAGATGAAACGGCTGAACTTTACAGTAAACCTGTAACGATAAATATCCCAAAAGGCGAATACAGAATTATAAAAACGGTTCAGATTAGCGAAAGCGGTAGAAAAAGTTCAATCAGTAAAATATTGGTTAGAAACCCAGAGTTGAAATCAGCTTTAGCTGTAAAGCCAACCAAAAAAGGATTAAAATTCGATTATTTTACGGGAACATTATTTCAGCAAGTTCAGGATTTAGAATTGGCAAAACCTATTAATTCGGGCATTTTTGAAGGCAAAATAAGCAGTGAAAAATGGAAATCGAAAATCGAGCGTTATATCGGCTTAAAATTCGACGGATATATCTTTATTCCAGAAACGGCAAATTATACCATTTCGACCCTTTCAGACGACGGATCGAAGCTTTTTATAGATAATGAATTAGTTGTAAATAACGATGGCATTCATTGGCTCAATGAAGCTTACGGAGTTGTTAAACTTGAAAAAGGGTTTCATAAAATCAATATTAGTTATTTTGACCAAATTGGAGGAACAACTTTAACTTGTTTTATTCAGCAGGAAGGAAAAGAAAAACAGGAAATTAGTGAATCACAATTGTATTACGAATAAAACATAAAAAACGCATTCACTAACCAAATGAATGCGTTTTTACTTTCTATTATCTATTTATTACTCTCTCTTTTTAGGTTCAGTATTTAGTTTTCTCTCTTTACTCTTTACTGTTTACTTTTTACTCTTTACTCTTTACTCTTTACTCTTTACTCTTTACTCTTTACTCTTTATTCTTTATTCTTTATTCTTTACTCTCTCATTTCAAAACATCAAAAGCAACATTATAAGTTTTACCTTCAAAAACTTCTTTCATTTCAAGTTTTCCAGTATTTAAACCACTTATTTCAAACTCTACTTCCTCATCTTTATCCAAAACCCACTCTGGAGATTTTATTTGGGTGATTATTATTTTAGTTTCGCTGGCATCCTGCCATTGCCATTTACCAAATTCTAAGTAACTTCCTTTTTCTTGAGATGTAATACTAAAATTAGTAAAACAAGTTCCGGCTTTAGAAAAATTTACTAAACTAACCGTATCTATAATAGTTTCTTTTTTGGTGAATTTCCAGGTATTATCGCATAACAAATCTGTTTTGGGCGTACTGGTAAACTCAGCTGCTTTAGTAACTTTTAGCTGATAAGTATACGTATCAGATCCTTCGTATTTAATTGAAAACGTAATATTATCAGGATCACTATCATCCACTTTCATGGAACCGAAATTAGAAAGCAATAAAATATCTGTATCTAAAACTTCATAAGTACCAGAAACAATAATTTCGGCGTTCTTTTTTGAAGTTTTACTGGTTTCGTTTTTTATGATGATATAGTTTCCGTTTGTATCAAACTCAATCGATTCAAATTCTGTTGAATTTTGCACTATCCATTTTTTACTGATGCTTTCTTTTTGGATATTTTCTCTTTCGGTATTTTCTTCCTGAGCGCAGGAAAACAAACTAATTAAGACTAATAAAGAAACTATTATTCGGATGGTTTTGTACATTTTTTAATCTATTATAATAACATCAAATTTATCGTCTCTTATTTAAACCTGCATCACTATTTCTAATGATTTAATAATTTAAAATCTCTTCAAAGTAAAATGTTTTATCTGCTAAAATTTCCGGATAATAATTTTCAGGACTTTTATTAAAACAGAAACAAATATTAAAAAGGGTAAAAAATAACCCGGAAGTAAAAGTATGATCCAGCCGTCTCCGTTATGGGGTTTTCCATAATGTCCGCAAATAAAAATCAGCACAGCCCAAAAAAGAAACTGAACTATCGAAAGCAAAAACCAATGCAGTATAAACTGCCAGTAATGATCTATAAAAAATGAAATCAAAAAACTTATAATAATGCTACCTGCAAACACATAAGAGCCATATTCAATTACAAAAGATTCTGAAAAGCCTCCAATAAAAAACAACAGGAGAAACAAAATACAAGTAAACAGTAATTGATAATACAAATAATTATCATTAGTAAAAAAAGGCATATTGATCGTAAACATATTTGTTCCTTTTACTGCTTAAGAACAGTTGTTATATAGAATCAAATTTATTTTGAACGCTTTAATTACACATCACTATTTATAATGAAATAAAAAAACGCATTCAAATTAATGAATGCGTTCTTCTTTTATTTTAAAAAACTATTTACCGCTAATGGCTTTGCTGATTTTTTCAAAGTCATTATCCTTTAAATTATAGCTTGCCGCTCCATAAAAATAATATACCGGATCGCCTGTTTTAGCATTAACAACCTGCAAATATTTATTTGCATTCATGCTTACATATCTTAAATAATAAATCTCTTCATTATTTAAAATCTTCTTTTCTAAATCCTCATCTTTTATAAATTCATACTTATATTTATAATCTTCTAAAAGTTCTTTAAGATCTTTTTCGTCTCTCTCTTTTTCTGATATTCTCCAAGGGCTAAACTCCAGTTTATAAGCTTCCGGAATATACAGTGTATTATCTTTTAGATTTTTAATTTCGGGAGTAACAAAATCGTCATAAAGTCCGATGTTTTCTCCTTTAGTAAGCATTTTATTTATTAGCTGAAAATAGTTTTTCAGCATTCCTAAATTGGTATTTGTAAACGATTTTTCGGTATACATTCTATCATAAAGAAGACCTGCTTTTTCATCTGATCTTGCTACCATTGCATCTGCCAAAAATTTAGAATTAACAGAAAGCGGGGCTCTTGCAACAAAAGATAAATTTTCATTAAAAAGACTTTTCAGTTTTCTGCTATACTTTTTATCATCAGATTTTAGCTTTGCAAAACCTTTCTCAAATTTTTCCTGATCTAAAAGCTGTATTCCAAAATTAGTATGAACATAAACAGTACCTTTTCCTGTTACTCTTATATCTCCAAAAAGCTCTGCAAATGAATAGGCATCGTCAGCATAACCTGTTATATTAAAATCTTTAAACTCAACCAATTTGTAAGGAGTTACAGTCCAGACTTCTTTTAAAATTTTTTCGTAATCTTCTTTTTGATTTATTTGAGGCAGTACAAAAATTGTAGTTGTAGCCTTAAATTTTTCTAACTCTCCTTTTTCAAATTTTTCGTTTGCTCCTCTATCAGACGGAGAAACCGAAACCTGAGAATAGCTTTTAATACTGAAAACCAGCATTACAAATAGTAAAATTCTTTTCATTAAATGATTTTGTTTTTGGTTATTATTTACGGAATAAATGTAGTACAAAAAAAACGCATTCAAATTAATGAATGCGTTTTTTAAATATACTAAATTGTTGTATTATCCTTTCAAGCTTGCTGCTAAATACTCACGGTTCATACGTGCTATATTTTCAAGCGAAATTCCTTTTGGACATTCGATTTCACAAGCTCCTGTATTTGTACAGTTACCAAAACCTTCTAAATCCATTTGGTGAACCATGTTTAATACACGGTCAACTGCCTCAACTTTACCTTGCGGCAATAATGCATATTGAGAAACTTTTGCAGAAACGAATAACATTGCCGATGAGTTTTTACAAGTTGCAACACAAGCTCCACAACCAATACAAGCTGCAGCATCAAATGATTTATCTGCATCGTGTTTGTTAATTGGAATTGTATTTGCATCAATTGTATTTCCTGAAGTATTTACAGAAATAAATCCCCCAGCATGTTGAATTCTGTCAAAAGAACTTCTGTCAACAACTAAATCTTTAATTACAGGGAAAGCTTTTGCTCTAAACGGCTCGATAAAAATCGTATCACCATCTTTAAACATACGCATGTGTAACTGGCAAGTTGTAACACCTCTGTCTGGTCCGTGTGCTTCACCGTTGATGAATAAAGAACACATTCCGCAAATTCCCTCACGACAATCGTGGTCAAATGCTACAGGCTCTTCTCCTCTATTGATTAATTGTTCGTTAAGAACATCAAGCATTTCAAGGAAAGACATGTCTGGTTCAATTCCATCAATAGGATATTCTACAATCCCTCCTTTATCTTGGGCGTTTTTTTGACGCCATATTTTTAATGTAAGTTTCATACCTTTTTCGTTTGAAAGTCATAAAGTCGAAAGTCGAAAGTCGCTTGGCACATTTTGCCTTTTGACTTTAAGACTTTGGCTTTCGACCAAATTCTTATTTATAACTTCTTTGAACTAATTTAATGTTTTCGTAATTAAGAGGTTCTTTGTGTAATACCGCATCACTTGGTTTTCCTTTATATTCCCAAGCTGCAACGTATGCAAAGTTATCATCATCACGAAGTGCTTCTCCTTCTTCTGTTTGGTACTCCTCACGGAAGTGACCACCACAAGATTCATTACGGTGTAAAGCATCTTTCGCGAACAATTCTCCTAATTCTAAGAAATCGGCAACACGAGTTGCTTTTTCTAATTCCTGATTAAATTCGTAAGCGCTTCCAGGAACTTTTACATCTTTATAAAACTCTTCACGTAGAGCAGCAATTTCTTCGATAGCCTCAGTTAAACCTTTAGCATTACGAGCCATACCTACTTTATTCCACATGATTTTTCCTAATTTTTTGTGGAAATAATCTACAGAATGAGTTCCGTTATTATTGATAAATTTATTGATTTGATCAACAACCGCTTTTTCAGCTTCAACGAATTCTGGTAAGTCTGTAGAAATTTCTCCCATTTTAATATCCGGAGCTAAATAATCTCCAATAGTATAAGGAAGTACGAAATATCCATCAGCTAAACCTTGCATTAAAGCAGAAGCTCCAAGTCTGTTTGCTCCGTGGTCAGAGAAGTTAGATTCTCCAATTGAGAAACATCCCGGAATTGTAGTCATTAAGTTATAATCAACCCAAGTTCCACCCATTGTGTAGTGAACCGCTGGGTAAATCATCATTGGCGTTGTATAAGGATCTTCATCAACGATTTTGTAATACATCTGGAATAAGTTTCCGTATTTACTTTTCACGATTGCAGCTCCCAATTTAGTTACTAAAGCTGCATCTTTATCATCTAAACCTTTTACATAAGCATCTTCAGTTCCGTAACGTTTAATTGCTGCCGCGAAATCCAAGTAAACTGCTTCACCTGTTTTATTAACTCCAAAACCAGCATCACATCTTTCTTTAGCTGCACGAGACGCAACGTCACGAGGAACTAAGTTACCAAACGCAGGATATCTTCTTTCTAAGAAATAATCTCTTTCTTCTTCAGATAAATCAGTCGCTTTTTTCTTTCCTTCACGAATTGCCTGAGCATCTTCTAATTTTGCAGGAACCCAAATACGACCGTCATTACGTAACGACTCAGACATCAAAGTCAGTTTTGACTGGTGATCTCCTGAAACCGGAATACATGTTGGGTGAATTTGTGTGTAACAAGGATTTGCGAAAAACGCTCCTTTTTTATGAATTTTCCAAGCTGCTGTTGCGTTACTTCCCATAGCATTTGTTGAAAGGAAAAATACGTTTCCGTATCCTCCAGAACCAATTACTACCGCGTGAGCAGAATGTCTTTCTATTTCTCCGGTGATTAAGTTACGAGCGATAATACCTCTCGCTTTTCCGTCAACGATTACAATGTCAAGCATTTCGTGACGATTATACATTTTAATTTTTCCACGACCAATTTGACGGTTCATTGCAGAATAAGCTCCTAACAATAATTGTTGTCCTGTTTGACCTTGTGCATAAAATGTACGAGAAACCAAAGTTCCTCCAAAAGAACGGTTATCAAGAAGTCCGCCATATTCACGAGCCAATGGCACCCCTTGAGCCACACACTGGTCAATAATATTTGCAGAAACTTCAGCCAAACGGTGAACGTTTGCTTCACGTGCACGGTAGTCACCACCTTTTACAGTATCGTAGAACAATCTGTAAACTGAGTCACCGTCACCTTTATAATTTTTTGCAGCATTAATACCTCCTTGTGCCGCAATAGAGTGCGCACGACGAGGTGAATCCTGAAAACAAAATGCTTTTACGTTATACCCTAACTCAGCCAAAGTAGCCGCAGCAGAACCTCCGGCTAAACCTGTACCAACTACGATAATATCTAAATTACGTTTGTTAGCAGGGTTTACTAAATTAATATGATCTTTATAATTTGTCCATTTGTCCGCTATAGGACCATTTGGAATTTTTGAATCTAATGCCATTATAATTGATATTAATTATTGAAATGATGAAATAATGCGATAATTACGAAAGCGGCTGGCACCACAACTGCAAACCATAAACCAACTTTGCTTAAAAATCGAGAATATTTGTTGTGCATTCCCATTGATTGTAGAGAAGATGCAAATCCGTGCCATAAGTGAAATCCTAAAAGGATAAAAGACACACAGTACAATCCTGTACGTACCGGACTATGAAATTTATGAACTAACTCTCCGTAATACCTTGTAGCATCTGGAGCTGTTCCTGCTATATATTTATAGCCTAGTTCAGGAAACCAGAAATCATAAAAATGCAATCCTAAGAAAGCCAAAATAACCAATCCAGAAATAATCATATTTCTAGAACTCCAAGAAGCATTTGCAGCTCCGTTGTATTTCGCATATGCAATTGGTCTTGCTGCGCTGTTTTGAGCAGTAAGAATGAATCCCATTACGAAGTGCAAAATTACTCCGAATGCCAAAACTGGCTGCATTACATATTGTATCAACGGATTGTAACCCATAAAATGAGAGACTTCGTTGAAAACGCTTTCACTCAAAATAGAAATAAAATTTAAGGTAACATGCAGCGCTAAAAACGTGATTAAGAATATTCCCGAAAGGGCCATAGCCACTTTCTTTAAGATGGAAGCATTCAACTGTGCAGATTGTGCCATAAGTGTTTAAGTAGTTTGTTTTAAAAAATTAGACAAAAATAACTCAATTACCAAAGAACTACAACCATTTCGTTGTTATTTATAATCATTTTAAAATAGACTACGTATACGTATTTTTACGTATAAATTAATTTTTAATAATAAATAATTTAGTATAAAAAAGCATAAAAAACTGCTTTAGAGTGATTTCAGCCTAATTTCAATACTTATGAGTTTCCTAAAAATTATGATATTGATATTTTATTCAAAGTTTTGATTTGTTTTCTTCAAAAGTATCAGCTGTACATAATTTTATGTAAGCAAAAAATTGTCATTCCATAACATAGTTTTACCTTTAGCAGCTCAAAAAAATAAGAATGAAAACAGGAATTGATGCCATCTCTTTTGATGTTGCAAACATACACTTACCCATAAAAACTTTGGCCATTGCCAGAAATATTGAACCAGAAAAATTAGAAAAAGGTCTTGGATTACTTAAAATGACTTTTCCGGATGTTCATCAGGATGCGGTTGTTTTTGGGGCAAATGCTTTAACCAAACTTATTACTGATAATAAAATCAACCTAAACGAAATAAGCCGAATTTATGTTGGTACCGAAAGCGGAATCGACAGTTCAAAACCAATTGCTTCTTATTTAATTAATTTGATGGAGCAAAAATTTGGCGAAGATTCTTTGGCAGAATGCGATGTTGTAGATTTTACTTTTGCCTGTATTGGCGGAGTTGACGCTTTGCAAAACTGTCTTGATTTTGTAAAATTAAATCCGGCCAAAAAAGCAATTGTAGTTACGACCGATTTTGCAAAATACGATTTAAACTCTGGCGGGGAATATACGCAAGGTGCCGGAGCTGTGGCGATGTTGATTACGGCAGATCCAAAAATTATTGCTTTTGATGATAATTGGGCAACAAGCACAAAGGGTGTTTTTGATTTCTTTAAACCATACAGAACTATCTCAAAAGAGGAAATTACAAAAAACACGAACAACGATTCCTGGTTTGACAATTTAGAAGCCGAAATCGAAATTCACAAAGATCAGCCGGTTTTTGACGGTCAATATTCGAACCAATGTTATATGGATCGTACGCGAAATGCTTACTTTTTATTTAAAAAATTAAAAAATACTACCGAAACATTATATAATACTTGGCACAGTATCGTAATGCATTTACCATACTCGTTTCAAGGACGCAGAATGTTATCTGAAATCTATGCTTTAGACAGCGCCGAAAAAATTATTGCCGATGATATTGCACCTGCAGATTATCAGACAAAAATTAAAGAAGTTGCAAAATCTGATGATTACAGAAGTTTTGTAACCGAGAAATTACAACCAGCAGAATTAGCTTCTTCCTTAATTGGAAATCTTTACACAGGTTCTATTTTCATGGGATTGTTATCGACTTTGGCTCATTTTTATGATACAAACAAAGACGTTTCGGGAACTAAATTCGGATTCCTGGCTTACGGAAGCGGATCAAAATCTAAAGTTTTTGAAGGAACAATTCAACCCGAATGGAAATCGGCTTTGGCAGATGTCAAGCTTTTTGAAAATTTAGCCGAAAGCATAGAAATTGATTTCAACACTTATGAAAGTCTTCATAAAAAAGAACAAAAACAAAGCGTAAGAACTCCAAAAAATGAATGGGTTTTAGATAGAATTGAAAAAGAGATTCCAGTTTTGATTGGAGCGAGATATTATAAATGGGTGGATTAAAATTCAATTTTTGAAATCCCAAATTCCAATAAAAAACCGAAGCTATTGCTTCGGTTTTTTGTTTTTATAACACAAAGTTTGTCATCCTGAGCGAAGTCGAAGGACAAGTTAGCAGCTCTACAAAGATTGTCGATTTTGCAAGCGGAGCTCCTTGCGTGTCCTTCGACTTCGCTCAGGATGACAAGCTTTGCGCCAAAAAAACCTTTGTCAAAGTTTTAAACTTTTACAAAGGTCGTCACACATAAATTAAATTGCCTCCAGCTTTAGCTGGAGGTTTAGAAAGTTTAATATAAATGGCTTTAGCCTAAATACTCCTTTTTGGCTAAAGCCTTGTCTTTTGTCCCAATATTACCCCCAGTTGAAACTGGGGGCTATTGAAATCTTTGAGAATAATTATTTATAAATCGTAAACTTATTATGACTCAAAGTAAAACCAAGATTTTCATAAATCGCAACATTTTCTACTCGTTTTTTGTTTGTCGTAACTTCGATGCTTTTCAAATTATTTTGATCTGCAAAATTCTTGATTTCATCTATTAATAAGCGCCCAACACCTTGACCACGATAATTTTGGTAAATAAAAAACTCCTGAATTTCGCCAACCAATCCGCAATGATGGAGAAGATTTTGGGTGTGAAAACTAATAAATCCTAAACCTTCATTTTCATTTTCGGCAATTAGATACAGATTTTTTGAGTTTGAAATATTTTCATTGAATATCATTTCGAAAACTTTAAAATCTAAAACTTCATTTTCGAGTTCACAGATTGCTTTATAGACAAAGTCTAGATCTTGTTTTTTGATTTTTCTGATTTTAATTTTTGGCTTCATAATTAATTCGATCTAACCCATTTAGATTTTAAACACTGTTTTATTTTCTTCAAAATCGATCAGCCATTCTAAAGTTATAAATTTATCGCAATCATCTTTCATGTCGGAAGCCCAATCAATAAGTATCGCAGAACCTCCTTTTCTAATTTCATTTCTAACTATATCATAGTTTTCTTTTGCATCATCAGGCCCTAGTCCTGCTAATTCAAAAACAATATGTTTTGTTTTTGAAAATGTTGTGTATAATGAAAGTAGTCTTTTAGAATTCCAGTGAAGTTCGTTTATTTTCGTCTTTTTATTAATCCAGGGAATTTCATAAATTTTCTGGATAAATTTGCTTTCTAAATTTCCACTTTTCTTTAAATATTTGCCAACTCTTAGTGGGAAAAACAAACTTCTAAATTTTGATTCTCTAAAATAATCTACATAAGTCAACGACTTCGTGACAATCACATTTTCATTTTTTATTCTTCCAGTAAAAACATTCACTAATTCCGTTTTGATGCCTTGAAAATGAGCCCCTCCATACAAATACAAAATAACCAACTCCCCTTCTCTTAACTCAAAAGGCGGTATGAAATACTCCTTGGTTCTTATTCCTTTACTTTCTATTAATAGCTCTTTCATTTCTCAAGTCGTTCAAATTTCTGTTTGTATTTTTGAACATATTTATTCCAATCTTCGTCGTTTTTATAAATCGAAAAAGCATAATCAACGGTTTCTTTGCTGAAATGATTCCCAAAAATATTATCCAAATATTGAATTCCTGAATCGATTACTTGTTTTAAAACCTGCAATTTATCTATTCCATTTTCTTTGCAGACTTTATCGAGCCAAAGTCCTTTTCCTATTTTTACATATTCTACCAAAAAATTTTCTGTTATAAATGAAGAAGGAACATCGTTTATGTCAGGTTCATGTTTTCCATTTTTAAAAACTAATAGTATCAGTTCTTCCGAATAATATTCCTCTGGAATTAATCTCAGCATTGTGCCATTTTCAGCCGCTTTAAAAGAAAGTTCTTTTGTTATAAATTCATCAGGAATTACCTGAATCGCAAAACCATCTTTGCTTACTAATTTTTCGCAGAGTTCAGAAGTTATTAAATCCTGATCGACAAACGGCAAAGCATGAAATGTAATATTCAATGCCAGATTACAAAGTTCTTCGGTTTTAAATTCTTTTGGAACCAGTTTAAGATCTCTGTAATTTGCCAAAACACGATCATGCCAATATTGATAAGTTTTAGCGGGTGGATTGTTTTGTTTTAAAACCAATTCACCTCTTGCCAAATCTCTTTCCAATTCTTCAAAAGTTTCAATTAACGGATTATCGAGTAATTTTCGAAGTTCGTTTGAGATAATTTCTTCGTCGGTTTCATCATCATATTCGCATTCGTTTTTTGGGTCAATTTCATCTCTGTCATTATAATAAAACAAATCATTTTTTCTTTCGGCAAATGCTGTATTGTGATCTGTAACGATAAAAACCGGAGAATTTATCGAACCTAAACAATTGAAATTTCCATGATTGTAATACGTCATCACAACTTCTTTTGCTGTAACGTTTTCTTTTATTTCAACATTGGCACCGCCAAGTAAAAGACTTTGGCAGTTTACATTTCCATTAATAAAAACATACGGCCCATAATCGCCTTCGGCATTTATAATTGAACCATTAACAGAAAAATCTCCGTTTATAAAAATGCCTTCAATTCTTATTTCGTCCATTTTTTTGACGGGAAGATTTAGCAATTTGGCCAGCCATTTTTTCTCTTTATCTTCATAAAGATCTAAATAAAAATTTTCTTCAAAATTGACATTTTCTTCTGCCGTTAGAAAAAAATCCCCGTCTTCCCATTCATCAAAATAATCAAACTTTTCATCCTCAGTTAAAAAAGGATATTTGGTTTTGATTTCGGCTATTGTTGTTAATTTGAAATTGAAAGTCTGCATTTTATTGGTATTGTTCGAAGTATTTTTTTGAATATCAAGATTACGTAATTCTAAATTGAAAATCAAACGATAGTCAGAAAAGTTGTATTTTTACCCGCGAAAAGATTTACAATTTGTATCTCACAAGAAAAACCTTGTTTTCTACATAAACCAAATAAGGTAACAGAATTTTAAATATCTTTGAACTATGAGCACAGAAATAAAACCAAAACATATCGGTCGAAATATCAGCCGTATTAGAGAACTGAGAGACATGAAGCAGGAAGCGCTTGCTTTTGCTATTGGTACAACACAGCAATCTATATCTATTATTGAAGGAAGTGAAAGTGTTGATGATGAAAAACTAAAAAAAATTGCAGAAGCTTTAGGTGTTCCCGCTGAAGTAATCAGAAATTTTTCTGAAGAAGCTGTTTTTAACATTATGGGAAATACTGCCGAAAATAGCTCTTCTGTTGTCAGTTTTGGATGCACTTTTAATCCATTAGATAAACTTCTTGAAACTATTGATAAAAATGAACAACTTTATGAAAGATTACTTCAAGCAGAAAAAGATAAAATAACTTATTTAGAAAAATTACTTAAAGAAAAATAATTACCAAAAAGATTTAACTCTAAGTAATGAAAAACCGAAGCTGGATTGGCTTCGGTTTTTTTATTAGACTGATTGATTAAACTGAAAAATTATGATTTTTCTTTACTCATATATTCTTCTAATTGATTTTTAGTTTTTGCAAAAACATGATCATCAGCGTAATGATATATATGATCATTTAATTCTTTCACGTTTTTTTTGTCAATAAAAATATGATCATATTTATTTTCTTGATTTTTTAAATGTATAAGAATAGCAATTCTAGTATTAATAGGATAATAAAATTCAAATTCTATAACCTTTCCACTCTCATCTTTATCATTAAACTTTAAGTTCATTAGTGGTTGATCAGAAGTTATAAAATTAAGATCTGTTTTGTTTTCATAAAAAACATATCTCACATCTTTATTGTCTGCAAGAGAAACCGCGAGTGAATTTGCAAAAACTAAAGAAATTATGTTTATAAATTTGGGGATTATTAATTCATTTTTTTCACACATTAACTCCAATTTTTTCTTCATTTTTTTTGTTCTTAAAAATTGAGAACATAAAAAAATCATTAAAAAAAACAGGTTATCTTCATCATCAAACATCCTAATCTCTTCAAACTTTTTAATTTTAATTATTCTACTACCATAGTTTTCAATTATAGTATGAAATTCTTCAAATAGATTTGACTTAATTAATTTTGTTATTTTATCAAGTTTTTCTTGCTTAGTTTCTGAATCAATTACAAATGCATTCTCTTTTTTAAACCTAAGAATTTTAGAGTAAATAATAAAGGATTCATATAATTCTAAATTAAGTTCAACTACAGTTTCATTGCTACAAGATTTTACTACTTCCTTTAAATTTATTTCTTCTTCAAGAGTAAATTCATCAAGGGCATAAAAATATTTTTCCATTGCAACTCCCATTAAATTAGAAGTAAATATTTTATTTTGATTTTTTGAATATGTAAAAACATATTCACCTGAACTCCAAGAACGTAAATAATCACGCCAAACGTAATGATGTTTTTTTTTCTCCATTATATTGTTTGCATTATATAACATTAAGATGTTTACTTTTATCAAAGATATTTATTATTTCATAAATTTCATTTCTCAAAAACTGTGCTTGCGTGAGGGATAGAGGCGGTATCCTTTTATGCAGCGGAGCGGAATAAAAGATATAGCCGAAAGCCCGACCCGGAGGGGCACGCCCATATTAAGATTCTGAGATTTCTCAATATTGTCATTTCGACGGAGGAGAAATCGCACTCGGGAATCTATAAAGAGAATCGCCAATCTTTGTCGAGTTTCTAGTGCGATTTCTCGTTCCTCGAAATGACAAGACTTTGCGTTTATCAATCTTTGTCGAGTTACTTGTAGAGATTTTTCGTTCCCCGAAATGACAAGACTTTGTGTTTATCAATCTTTGTCGAGCTACTTGCGGAGATCTCTCCTTCGTCGAGATGACAAGATTGTGTAAAACTTTGCGCTAATCCTTCGACTTCGCTCAGGAAGACAAAAAAGTCATAAATTTTGCGCCTTTGCGACTTTCGAGATTATTTCATTACAGTTTGAAGAAAAAACTTTGTGCCTTAGCGCCTTCGTGGCAAACCCAAAAAACAAATAAGAAAACTTTAATAAACCAATTATACGCCACTTATTCAAAAATCACTAATTTTGAAATTCGAAGTTCAAAAACTAAGTTATTATGAAATATCATCAAATAAACAGCGCTCTTTTTGTAAAAAACCGCAAAAAATTCACGGCAGAAATGAAACCTAATTCGGTTGCCGTTTTCAACTCAAATGACATTTACCCAATTAGTGCCGACAGTACTTTGCCGTTTGCGCAGCACAGAGATATTTTTTATCTAAGTGGTGTAGATCAGGAAGAAAGTGTTTTGCTTTTGTTTCCGGATGCACCTTATGAAAACCAAAGAGAAATTCTTTTTTTAAGAGAAACTAATGATCATATAGCAGTTTGGGAAGGTGAAAAACTGACTAAAGAACGTGCTTTTCAGGTTTCGGGAATTAGAACGGTTTATTGGTTACAGGATTTTCATAAAGTTTTGAACGAAATGATGACGTATGCTGATACGATGTACATCAATACAAATGAACATTATCGCGCAACTGTTGAAGTAGAAACTCGCGAAGCGCGTTTTGTAAAATGGTGGAAAGAACGTTACCCTGCACATAATGTGGCGAAAAGTAACCCAATTTTACAGCGTATTCGTTCTGTAAAAGAAAGCGAAGAAATTGATTTGATTCAGCAGGCTTGTGATATTACGGAGAAAGGTTTCCGCAGATTACTTTCGTTTGTGAAACCAAATGTTACAGAATATGAAATCGAAGCTGAACTAGCTCATGAATTTATCCGTAACCGCTCTAAAGGTTTTGCTTATACGCCAATTATTGCTTCTGGAAACAATGCCAATGTTTTACATTATATCGAAAACAATCAGCAATGCAAAGCCGGAGATTTAATTTTATTAGACGTTGCGGCAGAATATGCGAATTATTCCAGCGATATGACGAGAACGATTCCGGTTTCGGGACGTTTTTCTGATCGTCAAAAAGCGGTTTACAATGCTGTTTTAAGAGTTAAAAATGAAGCTACAAAAATGCTGACTCCGGGAACACTTTGGAAACAATATCATGTTGAAGTGGGTAAAATTATGACTTCGGAATTAATTGGTTTAGGTTTAATTTCTAAAGCCGATGTTCAGAACGAAAATCCAGAATGGCCGGCTTACAAAAAATATTTCATGCACGGAACTTCTCACCATTTAGGACTTGACACGCATGATTACGGATTGCTTCACGAGCCAATGAAAGCGAATATGGTTTTTACGGTTGAACCAGGAATTTATATTCCGGACGAGAAATTCGGAATTCGCTTGGAGGATAATGTAGTGGTTCAGGAAAAAGGAGAACCTTTTAACTTAATGCGCAATATTCCTGTTGAAGTTGATGAAATCGAAACTTTGATGAATTCTTAGTTCACGATGAAAAAGATTTTTCTACTTGGATTTTTATTGTTTTTGGGAAACATTTTTGCCCAGACAGAAGGTTATGCCGTTAATACTGACGGAAGTAAAACTTATTACAAAACTTTTGGAAAAGGCGAACCGCTTTTAATTATAAACGGCGGTCCGGGAATGAACAGCAATGGTTTTGAAGATATGGCAAAAACGCTGGGCGAAAATCAGCAGACTATTATTTATGATCAAAGAGGAACCGGAAAATCAAAACTTTCAAAATTAGACGCTAAGACCATTTCGATGAAGTTAATGGCCGATGATATCGAATCGTTACGAAAACATCTTAAAATTAAAAAATGGAATATTCTTGGGCATTCTTTTGGCGGGATGTTAGGTTCGTATTATGCAACAGTTTATCCTAAATAGTATTGACAAATTGATTTTATCATCATCTGGCGGCGTAGATTTGACTTTATTAAAAAGTCCAAATTTAATTGAAGCGGGTTTAAGCAAAGTTGAAAAAGATTCTCTGGATTACTGGAATGATAAAATTGAAAAAGGCGACACGTCTCACAAAGCAAGACTGGGACGCGGAAGAGCAATGGCTCCGGCTTATGTTTACGATCGTAAATTTATCCCTATAATTGCCGAAAGGTTAACGCAGGGAAATTCGACAATAAATGGTTTGTTATGGTCTGATATGCAGAAAATGAATTTTGACTGCAAAGACAAGCTAAAAACCTTCAAAAATCCGGTTTTAATTATTCAGGGAAAAGAAGATATTATCAGTAATGAAATTGGAGAATTGGCACATCAAACTTTTCCAAATTCTAAGCTCATTTTATTAGAACATTCTAAACATTACGGATGGCTTGATGCGAGAGAAAAATACTTCTCGGATATTAATTCATTTTTAAAATCATAAAACAAAAAAGCCCTTAATGTTATTAAGGGCTTTTTTGTTTTATAAACGTTTATTATCCGATTTTTGAAATCTGAAGATCTAATTGAAATTTACCGTCAGCTTCGTTTCCGTTGATTAATTCAAAAAGCTCTAAAGCTCTTCTTGCGTTTTTCTCTTCTTCTCTTTGCTCAGCCACATACCACATCATAAAATCTTCTGTAGCATAATCATTTTCGGCTCTACATTTTGCAATTACTCTATTGATTGCCTGAGTAACTGCAATTTCGTTTTGCAAAGCAATTTCAAACACTTCTCTAAAAGAAGCAAATTCTTGCTGCACGTCTGGAACAGATGGCGTAACTGCAATCCCTCCCATGTCTGTAATGAATTTAAAAATTTTTAGAAAATGTTCTCTCTCTTCTTCAGCCTGCTTATACAAATACGATGCTGTATGTGCATAACCGTTTCTATCCAGCCATGCAGCCATAGCTAAATATTTATTAGAAGCGTCGCTTTCAATTTTTGCCTGTAAGTTCAATATATTTTCTATTCCTTCAACTAATGAAGTACTGGTTCTTAGTAAATCTTTCATAACCTTTAATTTTTTATATATGTAAAATTACAAAAATTAAAGAAGACAGCTCTAAACGCCTGAAAATTTGGATTTAATCTAAGTAAGAATCTAAATAAGCTCGACGTTGACCGTATTACAAAGCAAAGAGTGTAAGTTGAGGGTAAATTTTGTTCCGTTTAATAAATCTCTTAACTGCACTATTTCACAGATAGTAAGATTTCTGGAAAAATTTCTTTTGGTAGTTTCAATCAGCTGCGCGTCTGACTGATCAGATAAGTCATAAAGCATATTAAGAATGTCAACGCTATTAACCTTTCTTTGAAAAATCAAAAAATCATGAATTTTATAACTTGAAACAGTATCAACAAAATTGATAATTATACTATTGGTCAAATCACATTGATAACTGTATCCTTTTTCGGTTTCAAATAATACTTTGGTGGTCAAATCACTAACTAATGCCATTCTGATAAAATATAATAACGGTGCAAAAATATAGAATTTAAAGTAATTAAACACATAATTAAGACTAATTTAAAATAACAAAATTACTTAATGTTCTTAAAAACAGCTCAAATACACTCAAAGACCGTAGTATTCTACAGTATTATTATTATTTAATTTTAAAAATAAAAAATTTAGAAATTATGCAGGCAGATGAAATAGGTTATCAAATTTTAGAGAAGAAATATCGTTCTGTTATAAATAAATCTATAATTATTCTAAAGATTTCCCAATTAAATCAAGACATCACAATATTTTACTTCAGCTTTCTTAACTTTGCGTATCACAACAAAAAATATCGTTTTGAAAAACATTTTATATAAAAACACCAAAATATCTTTTACTGACTCTGGAGAAGGAAATGCAATTGTACTGCTTCATGGCTTTTTGGAAAACAAAAAAATGTGGACAGAATACGTCAAATTATTTTCAGAAAAACATCGTGTTATTACAATCGATTTATTAGGTCACGGAGAATCTGACTGTTTGGGTTACGTTCATGAAATGGAAGACAACGCAAGTGTTATTTATGAAGTTTTACAATCTTTAAAAATTGAAAAAGCAACAATTCTGGGGCATTCTATGGGCGGTTATGTTGCTTTGGCTTTCGCCGAATTATTCCCGGAAAACATTAAAAAATTAGTTTTACTAAATTCAACTTCTAAAGAAGACAGTGTCGAAAAAAAACTAAACAGAACGCGCGCCATTAAAGCCGTAAAACAAAACTATGTAAACTTTGTAAGCTTAGCGATTGCGAATTTATTCAGCGAAAATAACAGAACTCGTTTAGCTGTCGAAATTGAAAAAGTAAAAGAACAGGCTCTTAAAACACCTTTACAGGGAATTGTAGCTTCGCTTGAAGGAATGAAAATTCGAAAAGACCGCGAATGGCTTTTACACGAAAACAGATTTCCCGTTTTATTGATTTTAGGTAAAAAAGATCCTGTTTTAAACTACGAGGAAAGTCTTACTCAAATTGAAGACACAACGGCAGAATTAATTTCGTTTGAAGACGGACACATGAGCCATATTGAAAATAAAGAAGAACTAAAACCAATCTTGTTGAATTTCTTTAACTAAAATAAAAGGTATTAAAAGCAAAAAAAGGCCATTCGAAATTTCGAAATGGCCTTTTCTATATTTTGGCATCAAAACTTATAATTTTGAAATGATGTCTTTTTTGAATTTCCCTAAAGTCGCTCTTGTTAATCCAAGATTGGCTTTTTTTGCATCAACAGCTAAGTAAATAAAATACTGTCCATCTTCAGAAACATCTATAATATGTATCTGATCAGTTAATGTAATTAAAATATCGTTTATTTTTTGATCTAATCCTAGAGCTTTAATGGCGTTTAATTTTGCTTTTACAACTTCTAGATTATAAGCAGAGGCTAATTCCGGATCGAAATCTGGATTTATAGAAAGTGAGCAATAAGACATTCCTGTCTCAACCTCAGTTACTGAAACTGCAATAAATCCGCTAACATTCTCTCTTAAATCATTTTGAAAATTCTGTAAAAAATCTGACATGTTTTATATATATTGGTTTAAATTAATTATTGAAAACGGTATCCATTTTTCTAAGCAGCAGGCCCATTTTACTGATATCTTTAGACAGCAAGGCAACACAATTATCATCCTGATCTTTATTTGCAACCACGATCCCGTCATTGTTTTTAATCATGACTTGTTTTAAGTCACCATTGTTAACATCTTCAGACATTTCTAAACACATTTTTAAAATCATTCCAATCATTGCGGCAACATTTCCGTCATATTCAAGGTTAACAGATTCTAATAAAATTCCGTCTATATTAAAGGTAATTCCAGACTCTGCGCCTGTTTCTTCAACCAATGTATTTAAATCAATCATAATGTTAAAATGTTTAAGAATGTCAAAGTTATTTTTAATAAATAAAATTGTTTGATGAACACTTGTTAAAAAAAACAGAACACCCAACTATCTGACTCACTTTTATTTATAGTATAACTTAACTCTATCTTTAAAAGAAAATCTTCAAAAATATTTAACAGAAAAAAGAGATTTACTCAAATTTGAAACATTTTAGTTCAAAAAATTCAAAACATAGGTTTGATAAGTACAGATAATCAGTTTAATAGAAGTTTTTCTTAAATTTGCTAAAAATTATTCCAATGAAAACAGTTGACGAATTACGCTTTGATTTAAATGTAAAACTGATGAAGTTTAGAAGATTTCGCTTTGAAAACGGACCAGTAAATACTCCGAATTCAAAAGAATCTGAAAAGAAAGGTTTCTTCAAAAAAATATTTAGTTAAAAACTACTTACAAAAAGCCGCAATTATTATTTAATAATAATTGCGGCTTTTTCCTTTATGCTGTGAAGCTTACATTTGTTTGCAAAAAACAATCCTTTTTGATCAGGATTACATTTTCAAAATTGTCCTAAACAAGACTTATTCTTTTCTTTTTAATTTTTGGATTCTTAAATTTAATCTTTAAACTTCAAACAATTTACTTGAGAAATCCTTTTAAGAAGTAAATTTAAAATGATCTAAAAACTCATTTTAAATTTGAGATAAAGGTTTTTTATTCTGAAATCTTATTTTCGCTTTTGATTTCAAATTATCCCAACAAACCGGCAAATGTTAAAAACAGAGTAATTTTGTTTAGCGATAGATAATTTGAGATTTTCTCAATGATCAAGTTATCGAGAATAAATTAATTTTGAGGCTAAAAACATTGTAAGTAACTAGTCACACTTTTTCTTCAAAAGGAATATTGCTGTCAAATATTTCATTTAGCAATACAACTATTTCTTCTATATAACTATTCAAAATTGTCTTGCTTACTGTTATATCCAGATCTTTTTCTTCTTTAAATCCAAAAGGCAAAAATCCTGACTTCAAATTTTTAAAAGAAATAATCCCAACTTCAATTGGAATATCTCCTGCACTTTCTTCAAACATAAATGCATAAGCTAAAACCTGAATAATTTTATCATTTTTAAGCTCTTGTGTTAATCCGTTCCACGATTTAAGTATAACGTTTGTTTTTTCGACTTTTCCGGTCTTATAATCAATGATTCTTATTTTTCCGTTACGAAGTTCAATCCTATCAACATTTCCTTTAATTAATACCGGAAATGACAAACCGGGATGAGTAAGATTTCGTTGAAAAGTTTCTTCCAAAGCAATAATCTTAACGGCATCTCCATTTTTGATCGATTCCAATTCCATTTTCAAAAAATTAGATACATTTCGCTTTGCAACTTCAAAAGCTAAAAGATTTCGTCCTTTTTTAATTTCACCCTCTTTATACACCAATTTAAATTGTTTCAGCACTTCATCATCTAACAGTTTAAAACAGTTTAATAAATCAGATTCTGAAATAAATTTTCCAATAAAAGGTTCGTAAAGCGCTTTTAATGTTTCGTGAATAATTGTTCCGAGTGTATTTAAGGCGATGTTCTCCTCTACTTCTTCGACTTCCCGAATTCGTAGGATTTTTTGAAAATAAAATTCAATTGGATTACGGATATAACTTGTCAATGCCGAAGGAGAAAAACCAGCAGTTGCAATTTCTCTTAAACGCTCCATAACCGCTTCTGATTTTGGAATCACCATTGGCTGATATGCCGTAGCTGGTAATACCGGATTATAGATATCAAAAGTCAAATTATGCTTTGATTTTTTTTCGACTTCAAGCTGGGTTATAAAACGGCTGCGTTCTCCGGCATCTAATCCGTCGTTTTCGGTATTATAAATTAGATAGATATTTTTTGCGCGCTGTAATAAATGATAAAAGTGATAGGTATAAATAGCATCTTTTTCTTTAAAAGTAGGCAGACCTAATTCTTTCTTCACGTCATAAGGAATGAATGAATTCTGAGATTTTCCCGCTGGAAATTTACCTTCATTCATCGAAGTGACAATTACGGTTTCAAAATCAAGAACACGGCTTTCAAGAACTCCCATGATCTGCAATCCACGCAAAGGTTCCCCTTCAAAAGAAACTTCAGCTACATCAATAATCTGCTTATAAATAGCATGAAGTGTATCAATATTATCAATGTGTTTATGCTGCGAATAATAATTTATGAGTTTATTAATCACTTTAAAAACAGCATACACAAAAGTTTTAGCAATTTTCTCTTCTTCATTATCATTGCTAAAATTCTGTTTTATCAAAAGTAATATTGCCGAAATATTTTCAAGAACCGCTACAGATCCGTTTTCCCATTTCTGAAACAATAAAGAAAACAATTCAGATGGATTTTGATTAAGCTCTAAAATCTTATTCAGCGTAATAAAAGTATAATTATTCTCTTTGATTATTCTAACAATATGATTTGTCTTGGCATACGGTTCAACTAAAGGATGCGTCAAAATATCCAGAACATCTTTATAATAAAAAACATAACTGCCGCCAGCACGTGAAAGCGCATTGGTATGCATTTTGAAAAATTTAGCTACCAATATCTGCGAAGGGTTATTCTTCCCTGAATATCCCATTGTAATATTTAAAGCCCCAACCGATGAAGGCAGCGAATACAGAACTGGAATTAAAAGATTTTCTTCTCCCAGCACTATTGCAACCTTATCAAGAGAAGCAGCTGGATTTTCATTAATTAAATTCTCAATAATACTTCCGGCCAGTTTAGCCTGTCCAATTGTTTTTGGTGTACCAATAACCTGAATGTTTTTGGTTTGAGAAAAATCGTCTACAATCCATTCAAAAGGATGAAATTTATAATGTTTCCAACTTTCTTTAAAACGACGAACAAAAAGTCCTGCATCATGAAAAGGATCATTTAAAAAAGCCTGATCTACATCCCAGTAAATTTTGGCCTGATCAAGCGCTAAAAGATGCTGCACAATTTTTTCTTCTGCTGCATTTAAGGCATTGAATCCGGCAAAAATAAAATTACGATTTGAAATAGTATTTGAAAAATGATTCAGATTATTTACGGCTTCTCTATAAATCAAACCTTGATAACCAATTGATTTATTTAAAAGATGATTGTATAATGAATCATAATAAAGAGGCAGCAGTTTCCAAAAGTCAATATAGTTTTCTAAAAGCTTAGTTTTATTTTCAACCTCTATTCCCCATTTCTTAATGTCTTCAATATCTTTTAAATAAGACAGAACATGATTCGGTTCCAAAAGATAACGATCAATTTCATTAAAGTCCTGCAAAAGTGTTTTTGCCCAATTCGCAAACAACTCAAAAGATTGCTGATGCTGCTTTTCAGTAACTGATAAATAAACTTCATAAAACTCAAATAACAGTTCAATTGAATCTACAGATCGAATTGAAGCAACATCCTGCACAAAATCTTCAATGCTTATAATTTCAGGAGAAAGTATTGTTTTAGAAGTTTCTTTTTTAAGCGCTTCAATTAAAAAAACCTTAGCCCTTTTGTTAGGCAAAACAATAGTAGTTTCTGCAAGTTTATCTGAATAATCCTGAATTACGACAGCTGCAATTTTCTCTAAGAAAGATGTATTTATCATTGTATAAAAATAAAAAAAGCCATTCAATTAAGAATGGCTTTTAGTATTTATTTACAAAAGTAAATTATAGTTTACCTTGGTATTTAGAACCTATGTGTTTAATTTCAGTTCTTCTGTTTTGTGCTTTACCTGCAGCAGTTTTGTTACTTGCAACTGGTTGAGAAGATCCAAATCCTTTAGACTCTAAGTTTTCAGCGTTAACACCTCTTTCGATTAATGCATTTTTCACAGCATCAGCTCTATCTTGAGATAATTTGTCGTTGATTTTAGCAGAACCTGTACTATCTGTGTGTCCTTCAATAGAGAATTTCGCGTTTGGATAGTTTTTAAGGATTTCTTTAATAGCGTCTAATCTAGCTGGAGTTTCTTTGTCACCAGTTTTGAAAGTAGCTTTTCCTGAGTTAAAGTAGATTGCTCTAGCTTGAACTTTAAGATCTTCTAAAGCTTGAGAAGATACTTCAGGACATCCTCTGTTACTAGCTGGACCAGCAACTGTAGGACAATCGTCATCTTTATCTAAAACACCATCTTTATCAGCGTCTAAGAAAGGACAACCACCATTTTCTTTAGGACCTGCAACTGTAGGACATTTATCGTCTTTATCAGCAATTCCGTCTCCGTCAGTATCAGGACAACCTTTTAATGCAGCTAAACCAGCAGTATCTGGACAAGCGTCATCTTTGTCAGCAACACCGTCTCCGTCTCTATCAGGACATCCGTTTAATGCAGCTAAACCAAATTCGTTTGGACAAGCATCAGAAGCATCAACGATTCCGTCTCCGTCAGTATCAGGACATCCGTTGAATTGTTTTAAACCAGCAACATCTGGACAAGCATCATCTTTATCGTAGATACCGTCACCGTCTGTGTCTTTACCACCAAATTTGAATACAAGACCAGCAGTGTGTTGGAAGTGAGATGGAGCATCTGGAACACCAGCTGCATCTTCTCTATCTCCGCTTACAGACCATTTGTATTTAGTAGCTAACTCAAGACCAATAGCATCAGTAAACCAGAAAGTAATTCCAGCACCTGGATTTACAGTTCCGTAGCTGCTATCTCCGAAGAAAGTATAACCTCCACCAACAGATAACGAAGGATCAATCACTTTAGATTTGATTAATTCTTGGAAACTGTATTTGATAGTAGCATCAATTCCGTAGTACATCAAATCACCAGGATTAGTTACAATCATACCTCTTCCGTCATGTCCAGGAGCATCTGGAGCAAAAACAACATATTTATCAATTTTGTTTACAGATCCTTGTAAACCAACTGAGAAACCACTACCAACGTATCTAGACACACCAATGTAAGATAAAGAAGGAAGAATATTCCAATTGTCTTTTACTGCGAATGGCTGAGAAAAGTGCGCAGGGAAAAAGTCAACATGTTCTGGACTTGCACTAGTCCTTGTATCCACAGCATTCACCCCGAAAGAGATAGCCCATGGATTGTTACTGTCTTGTGCGTGAGAACTTAAACCCATCACCATCATTACAGCAACTAAAAGTTTGTTAAGATGTTTCATACTTAATTTTTTTAATTACAATTTAGTTAATTACAAGCAAAAGTAACACCAAATTTTTTAAATACAAAATCAAATGTTAAAAAAAACCTACAAAAATTACACTAATGTGGTAATTATATAACTTTTAACATTTTACCTGTTAATTTAAATGCTTCTATTGCCTTGTCCAAGTGCTCTTTAGTATGAGCAGCTGAAAGCTGGACTCTTATTCTTGCTTTATCTTTAGGAACTACAGGAAAGAAAAATCCTATAACATATATACCTTGTTTTAAAAGCTCATTAGCCATAGTCTGTGATAATTTCGCATCGTATAACATTACAGGCACTATTGCAGAATCACCATCTATTATATCAAATCCTGCTTCTTTCATGCCTTTTTTAAAGTAATTAGTATTCCATTCTAATTTATCTCTAAGCGTTGTATCTTTTTCTAATAATTCAAAAACTTTTATGGAAGCTCCTACAATTGCTGGCGCTAATGAATTAGAAAATAAATAAGGTCTGGAACGCTGACGTAAAATTTCTATTATTTCTTTTTTTGCAGTGGTATATCCACCCATTGCTCCGCCTAATGCTTTTCCTAATGTACCAGTTATAATATCAACACGTCCCATTACTCCTTTTGCTTCAAGCGTACCTTTTCCGGTTGCACCAATAAATCCGGCAGCGTGGCATTCATCTACCATAACTAATGCATCGTATTTATCTGCCAGGTCGCAAATCTTATCTAGCGGAGCAACTAAACCATCCATAGAGAAAACACCATCGGTTACAATTAGTTTAAAACGAGTTCCAGCTTCAGCTGCTTTTATTAATTGCTGTTCCAGATCTTCCATGTTGCTGTTTTCATAGCGATAACGAGCTGCTTTACACAAACGAACTCCATCTATAATTGAAGCATGATTTAAACTGTCTGAAATAATCGCATCGTTTTCCCCTAATAAAGGCTCAAAAACGCCGCCGTTTGCATCAAAAGCTGCAGCATATAATATGGTATCTTCTGTACCATAAAAATCTGCAATCTTTTTTTCTAGTGTTTTATGAATATCCTGAGTTCCGCAAATGAAACGTACAGACGACATTCCGAAACCATGTGTATCCATTGCGTCTTTTGCTGCCTGAACTACTTCCGGATGTGATGAAAGACCTAAATAATTATTGGCACAAAAATTTAAAACTGTCTCTCCTGTCGAAATTGTAATCTCCGCACCTTGAGCAGAAGTTATAATTCGCTCTTTTTTAAAAATTCCATTTTCTTCGATTGTCTGCAGCTCACTTTGCAGATGCTCTTTAATTTTACCGTACATTTTTATCTATTTAAAACGTTAAATATTAACAACTTAACCCGTAAAGAGAGAAGTTATTTCTTTAACATCTGATTAATATTTTCACAAATTTACCACTTCAATTTCCGATCCTATATATACCAAAACCTTTTTTAACACTTTGTATCCTAAATCTTCAATAGCATCTTGATATTCTTGAATTTGTTGTTGATATTTTGAGTTAATTGCACCAGTTTTATAATCCAGCAAATAAGCTTCCTTATTATTAGTTAATACAACACGATCCGGTTTTAAAATCTTTCCCTCTTTTTGAACTATGGTCTGCTCATTTAAAACTTTATAATTACCATCAAAACAAATACTTAATTCGTTATGATTTACAATCTCATTTAGTGTCCTTAAAACCATTTCAGATTGATCAAGGGTAATTAATCCATTTTCAAGTGCTTTTACAACTGCAAGATCTACATCTGACTTATCTTTTATAAAAGCCAAAATTTCGTGTACAATATTTCCGTATGAAATCGCTTCCTGTTGATGTGTTCCCCACATTAAGGCTTCACGCTGTGCTATTTTTATGTTTTTAGGATTTAAGACTTCTTTTACTATTGGAATTATCTTTAGAGTATCAACAGATTCTTCAGATTTAGAAAGTTTTGTTTTATTTCCAAATTCATATTCCAGCTTTTCAGAATCAAAAACTCCTTCGTGCATCAAAAATTTAATGAAATACGATGCCATATTATTTGGAAACTCACCGTCTTTTCTTTCTTTTAAAGATTGGGAAATAATGTATAATTGTTCTTCGGCGCGTGTTAAAGCAACGTATAGAACATTAATATTATCTAGCAATTCTTCCTGTTTTTTCAAATTAAAAACTACCGAAGCACTTTCACCAAAACCTTCAACTGCACTACTATTATCAATTAAGGCTTTTGGCACGCCTAAATCAGATTCTTCGGTATCGAGCCATAATTTATCTTTTGGTTTTCTGTTATAATCTTCTTCTGCAAAAGGCATAATTACAACCGGAAATTCTAAACCTTTTGATTTATGGATCGTCATAATTCGAACTGCATTATTTCCTTCCGGAGACGGAATGCTAAATTTCTCAGCATTTTTATCCCAGTAATTCAAAAAATCAGCAATTCCGGCTTGGTTTCTAATATCTCTTTCTAAAACAATATCCAGAAAAAACTGCACGTAGGCATTTCCTTCTGAAGGAGGTATAAATTTTGAAATGATTATTTCTATAGCTTCATAAAGTGATTTTTTCCGAACATTTTCAAAAGACAGCGAAACATCAAATGTCAAAAGCCATTTTTCGAAATCTTCTTCAAATTTCTGCGCCATTCCCTGAGCAATAAAATCATGAATTGGCATTTCGATTTCTTTATTTTCAGCTAAAAAATGAAGAAAATAAGCTTTTGATTCTAAATCTGCATTGTTGTTTAAATATCTCAGAAGATTAATTATCAAACGAACTTCTGTCGCATTTTGAATCATTAATGTTTCTGATGATAAAAGCGGAATATTTTGCTCTGTCAGGTAATTTGCAATTGCAATTCCCTGATCTCTTTTTCGAGTTAAAACAACAATATCTTTATATTTAAAACCTTCCTGAAGTACTTTTTGAATTGTATTTAAAGTCGCTAAAACATACAAATCTGATTTTTCAACAACTTCTTCTTCATCTGCAAAATCATTTTTTTCGATTATTGGAAGAAAAGAAATATTTACATAACCTCCTTTTTTTGAATTTGTATTTTGAAAACTATGATTTTCATATAAATCTTTATAATCCTCATTTATAAATTCAGAAGAAATCAATTTAAAAAAGGCGTTATTAAAATTAATAACCTCGCTATAACTTCTGTAGTTTGTATCTAAATGTTTCAGCACTTTTTCATGACTAAAAAAAGAAACTTCTTCTTTCCCTAGTTCAATAAACTGCTCGGCTTTTCCTCCTCTCCATCTGTAAATAGATTGTTTAGGATCGCCCACAATCATTAACGTTCCTTTATTACCATAATCATCTTCACCGGAAAGTGAATTATGGATTAACGGAATTAAGTTCTGCCATTGCATTTCTGAAGTATCCTGAAATTCATCAATAAAAAAATGACGATATCGCTCCCCTAAACGCTCATAAATAAACGGCGCCGGCTGATTCTGAATTTCACGATGAATGATCGCGTTGAATTCTGAAATGGATAAAACATTTTGTTCTGATTGAATTTTTGCCAATTCATTACTGACTGTATTTAGCAAAGAAAGCGGTGTAATGTTTTTTAGAAAGGCTTTATAAAAATCTCGTTTTTCAAAATTCTTGTAAACCTTAACCAAAATTTGAAGTAATTCCGGAATTATATTTTCAATTAATGATTTGTCTTTTGCTGTTTTATTAATGGCAATATCATCAAATTCGTGAAAAGTTTTATTTCGTGGATTAAATTTTCCATCTCGAATGTTTTCTAAGTGATTTGGAAATGTTCCTCTTGAAAATGATTTTAAATCAATTCCGTTTTTATCAATTAATAAAAGTGCTTCTATTGCAAATTGTTCGTTTTCTGATTCCAGTTCTTTGCACAACGCGAGCATTTTCTTTTTAATCTCAATAAACTCTTCGATTGTTTTATCGTTAAAATGAAGAATTTCATTTCGATTATTTTCATTCAAAACCAAGCGCCCGGTTTCAAGAATTTCTCTGGAAATATCCCAACTTTTATCATCGTCGGTTTTTTCCATTGTAAAATCGATCAGCAATTTAGTCAGTGTTTCATCCTGACCTGCCTGGGCTATAATGGCATCAACCGCTTCAACCAATAAATTTTCGGTATCCAGAGTGACTTCAAAAGTCATGGGAAGATTTAAATCGTGTGCAAAAGCCCGAATTACTTTATGCGTAAATTTATCAATGGTAGAAATATCAAAAGCAGCATAATTATGAATTAAATGCTTGATAATACTTTGCGCTTTTACTTTAATCTGAATAAGTGAAAGTCCGATATCTCGGGATAAATCTTCCATTAAATCGACTGCTTTTGCAGAAGGTTCGTCTTTTGCAAATTCAGACAAACTTCCCACAATACGACTTTTCATTTCATGAACTGCCTTATTTGTAAAAGTTATGGCTAATATATTACGGTAAGCATCGGGAGTTTTTGATGAAAGAATAATTTTTAAATATTCTTTAACTAAAGTATACGTCTTTCCTGATCCTGCAGAAGCATCATAAATGGAAAAAGACGGACTTTGCATAGGTTTGGTTTTTTGTATTGTAAAAATAGCACAATAATATCAAACCTCAATAATGTAAAGTTTTCAAATTCCAAAAAATAAAAATTCCAAATTCCAATATCTGCGTGCAATGAACACTCAAACATTGGAATTTGGAATTTTTGTTTTTTAGAATTTTTTAAAAAATTTATTAGTGTTTTGGAAATGCTCTTTTATTGAAAACTAACAAGATTCCAACACCTGTAGAAATTGCCATATCGGCAACATTAAAAATAGCATTGAAGAACATAAAATGTTTTCCACCAAAGATTGGAAGCCACGATGGAAGATCCCCTTCCCAAATAGGAAAGTAAAACATATCTACCACTAAACCATGAAACCATGTTCCATATGGATGCGGCGAGAAAAGTGTTGCCAGATTATGTGTACTGTCATCAAAAATAACTCCGTAAAAAACAGAATCAATAATATTTCCCGCGGCTCCGGCAAAAATTAAAGCTATTGAAACAATCAAATAAGTGGAGTGACGTTTCTTAACAGCATCAGCAAGCCAGTACCCAATTCCGAATACGGCAAAGATTCTGAAAACAGTCAAAATCAATTTTCCGTATTCTCCCGGAATTTTTGTTCCCCAAGCCATTCCTTCATTTTCAATAAAATGAATTCTAAACCAGTCAAAAAGCACCACTTCTTCACCTAGAACGAAGTTTGTTTTTACATAGATTTTAGAGAGCTGATCGACAATTAGAATTAAAAATATAAGGAAATACGCTTTTCTTAATGACATTTTATGATTTTTTGATGCGCAAAAATAACAATTAAATCAAAAAAAACGCTCCCTTGGGAACGTTAATTGTTTTGTAATAAAACTTAAACAAAATAATTTGCTTCTATTATTAGTTTTTGATCTATCTTTTTGCAACAGCATTTGCCGGACTATCTGAAAAGAATTCTGAGATAGATTTAAAAATTCCTTTACTGGGTTTTCCAGCGGCAGCTCTCTTGGCTTCTGCTTTTTTAACTTCTGCCTTAAATTTAACGCGTAATTTTTCAAATTCCTTCATTCTGTGCTCAACATCGGAATTTACATCTTTGAATTTCAATACTTTAGCCATAGTGTAAGTTTTTTAAGTAAAAAAATAAAATATTTAACGATTTGGTTTTACAATAATACATAATTTAATTTATATTTGTTAAAAAGAATTAACAATTGTTTAGGAAGATTCACAACTACATTTGATAATATATACCAAAAACGAATTAATTTTAACTCTTTCCTCAAATCTTACAAAACTATGAATGAAATAACTACTATTCTAAACAACTTTTTGGTCGAAACAAAAGCCAGTGCAGCTTTAATCTTAAACGGAAAAGGAAAACTAATCACTTCTCTTAATCTGGATTACAGTGACAGTATTGCTGCAATGAGTGCAGGAATTTTATCTATGAGCGAAAAATTCCTAATTGACCTGGAAAAAGGCTCTTTAAAACAACTTTACTTAAAAAGTTCCGATGGGGTTGTCGTCGGAAATAAAATCAGCGGTTCTAACTTTGTGATTGCATTTTCACGTGAAGGAAGCAACCTTGGTATTTTAATGCACTCTACTGATGAATTATCTGTAGAACTCAGCAAAAATTCTCTATTAAAATAAACATACATCTATTAACCACAAACCCCAAGAACTATGAGTAACGACTTTTTAAACGTTTTTTTGAATGAAATGAAAACTAACGTAAACGGCTTTATTGCTGTAGCTGTAACAGAAATTGAGACAGGATTAAGCTTTGGTAACATAACAGTAGATTCAGCTTTTGATCCCGAACTGGCCGCTGCTTATAATCTCGAAGTTGTAAAAGCAAAACTGAATGCGGTAAAAGCCTTAGGTTTAAATCAGGATATTGAAGATATTTTGATTACTCTTTCAAACCAAATTCACATTATTGACATTTCGCCAAACAAAAAATTCATGATTTATCTTGCTGCAGATGCAACAAAAGCAAATCTTGGGATGACCAGAGCGGTTTTAAGAAAACACAAAGCAGATTTAGAAAAAAATCTAGCGTAAATTTTACTTTTAAAAACCGTCATCGATAAAGACGGTTTTTTTTGTGACTATTGTAAAATTTCTTAGGTAATTATACTTGTCACATTCTTACAAAATAAATTTATTTTTAAATCAATTTATTTTGACTAATTATAAATAATTTCTTTCATTACGTTGTTTTATCAGCAAAATCAAACAAGTCAAAACATTAAACAAAAAACGCCCCTAAAAGGAGCGCTTATTGTATTATGTATTTTTGATTATCTCTGCAAATTCTTAGCTTCGATACTCATTGTTGCATGAGGAACGATTTTAAGCCTTTCTTTGCTGATTAATTTACCTGTTACTTTGCAAATACCGTATGTTTTGTTTTCAACACGGAAAAGCGCGTTTTTTAAATCGCGAATAAACTTCTCTTGTCTAATAGCCAACTGAGAGTTTGCTTCTTTTGACATTGTCTCACTTCCTTCTTCAAAAGCTTTAAAAGTTGGAGAAGTATCGTCAGTTCCGTTATTCAAATCATTCATGTAAGCACTCTTAATTAAATCAAGATCTGCTTGCGCTTTTTGTATTTTGCTTTGGATTATTTCTTTGAACTCTGCCAAATCAGCGTCAGAGTATCTTGTAATTTCATCTATCATGGTATTATACTTATTTTGAAATTAATATCAATGTTTTAATATCATCAAACTCAATTTCTGTGCCGTTTTCTAAAGCGTCAACAAAAACCAAATTATCTGTTAGTGTCTCAGACTTAATATAGTCTTCATTTTTAGAAACTGCTTCCTCTAATGGACCGTTTCTTTTTATTTGTACTTTGATCTTATCAGTAACTTCAAATCCTGAATCTTTACGGATATTCTGAATTCTGTTTACTAATTCTCTCGCTATACCTTCGTTTTTCAATTCTTCAGATATTGTAATGTCTAGTGCAACTGTAATTCCGTTTGAATTTGCAACCAGCCATCCTTCGATATCCTGCGATGTTATTTCGACGTCTTCTAGTGATAAAGTTACATTATTTCCAGCAATAACAATATCTAACGTTCCCTGCTTGTCCAATTGGTTGATCTGATCTGCAGAAAAAGCTTGTATTTCCTTAGAAATCAACCCCATATCTTTTCCAAAACGTGGTCCAAGAGCCTTAAAATTAGGCTTAATCTGCTTTACTAAAATACCCGAATCATCGTCTAAAAGTGCAATTTCTTTCACGTTTACTTCGGCTTTTACCAAGTCAGAAATCGCTTCGATTTCAGCTCTCTGATTCTCGTCAAGTACCGGAATCATTACCTTTTGCAGAGGCTGGCGTACTTTTATCATCTCTTTTTTACGTAATGATAAAACCAAAGATGAGATCGTTTGCGCCTTCTGCATTTTGCTTTCCAACGTTTTATTAACAAAGTTTTCGACAAATTTTGGAAATTGAGCCAAGTGAACACTGGCAAAATCCTCAGTTCCTGTCGAAGCTGTCAAATCTCTGTACAATTTATCCATGAAAAAAGGAGCTACAGGAGCGCTTAATTTGCTGATTGTTAACAAGCAAGTATAAAGCGTTTGGTAAGCTGCAATTTTATCATGAGCATATTCACCTTTCCAGAAACGACGACGACATAAACGAACGTACCAGTTACTTAAGTTTTCCTGAACAAAGTCAGAAATTGCTCTTGTTGCTTTTGTTGGTTCGTAATCTTCATAACATTCATCTACAAATTTGATTAATGAATGTAATTCAGAAATGATCCATTGATCGATTTCCGGTCTTTCGTTTAACGGAATTTCTGCTTCAGCGTATTTAAAACCATCGATATTAGCATATAACGAGAAGAATGAATACGTGTTGTATAATGTTCCGAAGAATTTACGGCGAACCTCAGCAATTCCTTCAATGTCAAACTTTAAGTTATCCCAAGGATTTGCATTTGAAATCATGTACCAACGTGTGGCATCCGGGCCGTATTCTGCAATTGTTTCAAAAGGATCTGTTGCATTCCCCAGACGTTTAGACATTTTTTGTCCATTTTTGTCAAGAACCAAACCATTTGAAACTACGTTTTTATACGCTACTTTATCAAAAACCAAAGTTCCGATTGCGTGTAAGGTATAAAACCATCCGCGAGTTTGATCTACTCCTTCTGCAATGAAATTTGCAGGGAAATCTTTGTTCTCGTCAATTTTATCTTTGTTTTCAAAAGGATAATGCCATTGTGCATAAGGCATTGCTCCAGAATCAAACCAAACGTCAATTAAATCACTTTCGCGTTTCATTGGCTTACCTGAAGCCGAAACCAGAGTAATTTGATCAACTACATTTTTGTGCAAATCAATTAAATCATAATTTGATTCAGACATGTTTCCGATTTCGAAACCTTTAAATGGGTTTTCTTTTTGAAAACCAGCTTCGATCGATTTTTCGATCGCATTGTATAATTCTTCAACAGAACCAATCAGAACTTCTTCTTTTTTGTCTTCCGTTCTCCAGATTGGCAATGGAATACCCCAATATCTAGAACGAGATAAGTTCCAGTCGTTGGCATTTTTCAACCAATTTCCAAAACGTCCTTCACCAGTAGATTTAGGTTTCCAGTTGATAGTTTCGTTCAGGTCGAACATTCTATCTTTTACATCGGTTACTTTTATGAACCAAGAATCTAGTGGATAATATAACAACGGCTCATCAGTTCTCCAACTGTGTGGATAACTATGTACGTATTTTTCAACCTTAAAGGCTTTATTTTCTTCTTTTAATCGAATTGCGATTTCAACATCTACTGATTTCTCAGGAGCTTGTCCTGCATCGTAATATTCGTTTTTAACATATTTACCTGCTAAATCACCTAAATGAGAAGTGAATTTCCCTTGTAAATCAACTAAAGGAACTGGATTTCCTTCTTCATCCAAAACTAACATTGGCGGAACTTCTGGTTTTGCTTCTTTTGCTACTTTAGCATCATCTGCACCAAAAGTAGGCGCTGTATGCACAACTCCTGTTCCGTCTTCTGTAGTTACGAAGTCTCCGGCAATTACTCTAAATGCGTTTTCAGCATTTTCATATGGCAACACATAAGGCAATAATTGTTCGTAACGAATTTCTAATAAATCAGCTCCCTTTGCTTCGGTTAAGATTTTATACGGAAGTTTTTTGTCGCCGTTTTTAACATTATCAAAATCAGCATCGTCTTCACTTAAGAAAAATCCTTTTCCAAATTGTTTTCCAACTAAGTTTTTAGCTAAAACAACATTGATTGGCTCAAAAGTATATTGATTGAATGTTTTTACTAAAACATAATCGATTTTTGGCCCAACTGTTAAAGCTGTATTTGATGGTAATGTCCATGGAGTTGTCGTCCAAGCCAAAATGTGAATATCTCCAAAACCTTGTAAAAAGCCTGGAAGCGTTTCTGGCAAAGTTTTGAATTGCGCTACAATTGTAGTATCTGTAACATCTCTGTAAGCTCCGGGCTGATTTACTTCGTGAGAAGATAATCCTGTTCCTGCTTTTGGAGAGTATGGCTGAATTGTGTATCCTTTGTACAACAAGCCTTTATCGTAGATTTGTTTTAAAAGCCACCAAACAGATTCCATGTATTTTGGTTTATACGTTACATATGGATCTTCCATATCTACCCAATAACCCATTTTTTCGGTCAAATCATTCCATACGTCCGTATAACGCATTACGGTTTTTTTACACGCTTCGTTATATTCTTCGATAGAAATTGTTTTACCAATATCTTCTTTTGTAATTCCTAATTCTTTTTCGGTTCCTAATTCTACAGGTAAACCGTGAGTATCCCAGCCTGCTTTTCTTTTAACCTGAAAGCCTTTTTGAGTTTTATATCTGCAAAAAATATCTTTAATAGCACGCGCCATCACGTGGTGAATTCCTGGTAATCCGTTTGCTGAAGGCGGACCTTCAAAAAATACGTAAGGCTCTGCACCTTCGCGAGTAGTTACACTCTTTTCAAATATATTTTCTTTCTTCCAAAAATCAAGAACTTCCGACGCTACAGTTGGCAAGTCAAGTCCTTTGTACTCAGTAAATTTTGTACTCATTTTATCCTTTTCTTAAACGAGGTGCGAAAGTAAGGAATTTTGAATTATTGTCCATCAATTTCTTTAAATTTCACAAACTTTTGTTGAGATAATGGGTACAAAAACAAAAGAATTGGTCAATTTTTGGCAGTAATCTCAAAATTTTGAGTCCACATTCCAAAAACTAACCAATTCTAATTATTTTCTTCAGAAGAATAAAATCTTATTTAAATCCTCCGAAATACACTTCTTTCATAAAAATTCTATTTCCAAAAACAGGATTTATTTCTACTTTTTCACGCACTTCCTGATAAATGGTTTCTCCGTTAAAATCTTCAATTTCGTAATTTATTTTATACGGGATTTTTCCTGAATTTAATGCTGCGATTGGACGATAATCTCCATAAAGTCTTTTTTCAAAAAAGCTTTTATTTCCGTTGTCAAATTCTGTTTTTTCTGTCGAAACGATATTGTAATTTTCTTTATCAATAAAAACGTGATAATCTGTTTTAGGAATTGTTCTGTTTCCTGTGCTTAAGGTTTTTTCAAAATAATTTAAATGATAACATAATCTTCCTTCGTACATTTCATCTTGCAGAACTTCAAAATTATTCCACAAATCCAGTCTTAAATCTGTAAGGAAATTAATTAAATCAACATTTTTAGATAAATTATTGTAATCGTAAGTGGTTGATTTTGCCCATTTGGCATTTAAACCGCTTTCACGATCGTCATGACTCCAGGCTTCGGCTCCATTTACAATTTCATAATAGGTTTCGGGCATTTTTTTCTTCAAAAGATAATTCGTGCTTGTCGCCCATTTTTCTTCTGTTTGAGGTATGTTATTTCCTTCTATAGAAAGTTTAGAAAAATAATGTGCTTTTTCTACTTTTTTCAAAGCCTGGCTTCCGCCTAAATTATCTACTACTTTTGCTAGTAAATTTGCATTTGACTGATATGGAATAGAATCCAAAAGATTAAATCTTTGGGTTTTTGCTTTTTCTAAATAGGCTTCGCGTCGTGCTTTTTCACTTTCCCATTCGGCATCTTGCTGCTGAATTTTTTCGAAAAAGGCTAATCTTTTTTCTTCTTTTTCTTCTGCAATTTTAAGCCCTAATTTTTGAAGATCGGCAAAACGTGTGGTGTGGCTTCTTATTTTTTTATCGACAAAAAAACCTCTATTTACACTTTTTACGATAGCAGTTCCTCTGGAATCCTGTTTGTCATTCTCAATAAGTAAATTAGCGTACAATAATGCTTTTTCTTTATTTTCAAGTAAAAAATACGTTTCGGCTAAATTGTTTGTTACTATAAATCGGATGTTTTCGTTTGCAGGCGAAGGCGGATATTTTACTAATAAACTTTCCAGATATTGCAAATGCGGCAATAACGGTTTTTCGTCTAAGCCTTTTTCCAAAGTTACTTTTGCCATTTGAGTTGTAATTTCGTTTTCAAATGCCAGCATCTGATTGTATTCTGAATGTCCTTTTGATGTTACAAATTCAAACTTGACTTTATCTTCGCCTGTTTTGTACCTTAATGTGTAGTTAAGATATCTTTGTATTGCTTCAACAGAACTATAAATTACCCGGTCTAATCCTAATTCTGCAACTGTATAATTGTCATCTTTCTCTGCTTCTGCAAGCTTTTTATTGTTCATATCAACTGCACCTTTCAAATTGTCTTTTTTAGATCCAAAGGCAAGTAAATAAGATTCTACAGTATTAAAATCCTGAGTTAATAAAAGTTTATCGGCACACTTCGCTTCAACTTTTATTTTTACACTATAATTAGAAAAAGCCTGAAATACCCAGCCATTCTTCTCTTTATCAAATATACTGTCAATTTTTGTTGCTTTATATTGTGGCAGTTCAACGGTTAAATAAATTTTTAGTTTTCCGTTTGCAGGATCTTTTATAAAGCCTTCTATATTAAAGAACTTTTTCTTCAATATAGGCTCTTCTTGTATCAGCTGCTTATCCATTTGATAAAAAGTGGTCTGTGTTAACACATTATCCAGAACAGGAAATTCTGAATACTTAATTACGGGTATATAAAATTTCTTCTTTTTTGAGCTTATTTTTTCTTGTGCCTGAATTGAACCAATTACAAGCAAAGTAATTAAGAGTAATATTTTTTTCATAGGCAAAAAAAAAGCCACCAGAAATAAATCCTGATGGCTTTGGGTTTTTATTTTTCTTATTTTTTATTAAAGATCTGAATAGATTTATCCGAAACATAAAAAATGTTTTGTGTTGCAGGATCTACTTCATAAATTGGTTTGTTATTGTTGAAAATAATTTTATCAACTTCAAGACCGTCAACTTTACTCACTTTTACAAGGATTTTTTCTCCAGTTTCTGCTTTTGCAAAAATATAAGAGTAGTCTCTGTTTTGTTTCATAGCATTAAAACGAGAGTTAAATTTAGCCGCTACTATACCTAAAGCCGCTGATCCAGCTGCATAAGTTTTTGCCTGATCCTTATTTGTCTGATCTCCTTTTGCAACTACTGTTCTCATGTTACCGTCAGTATCACGATATGTCATAGTCAAATCAGCACCTTTAACTGAACTTACTCCAGAACCAACACCTAAACCAATGCTTCCAACAATAGCAGCACTTTTAATAAGACGTCTTGTTCCTTCTCCAGGCTGTGAATAAGTAAGGTGATATTTAACTGTACCATCCATATTAACCCCCATAACTTCAAGTGGTCCTGAAAGCACAACTCCCCAAGGGAATAATTCGATACTGTTTAATTCTTTTTCTTTTTTGATGTTTACTTTAGCAAATGGCTCTGGTTTGTCGCTAATGCTTGGATCAAATTTGTACAATTTCTCGTCATTATATACTAAGTACGAATTTGTAGCTTCGTCATAAGTAGGCAAAACCGGACGATCTTTGTCAAACGAGATATTACGTTTCCAAAGTTTAACTCCTGTTTTATAATCTACCATGTTTCCGTAAGTTCCTGTAAGATACATTACTTTTTCTCCTACTTTTCCTAAGTAATAAATTGGGTCTTCTTTATCATCAGAGATTTCGATGAATTTTTTCCAAAGTTTTTCTCCGTCTTTGTTGATCAACATCATTTCGTTTTCTGCAACGTATAAGAAATCCTGATCAATTGGAATTACTCTTTTCAATCCGTCTCCACGAGCATCTTTTTTCCAGATTTTTTCTCCTGTTTTTAGGTCAAAAAAGTTAAATCCGCTATAATGTGCCACCAATATTTTTGTTCCCCAATCTTCCAGATAAACAACTCTTTTTGTTTTGATAGATTCTTTCCAGATACTTTTTCCTGTTTCTGTATTCAAAACGTTCAAATATTGTTTATTCGAAAAAGTTCCGGTGTTGTTCACTACAACAATGTTTTTATCATTTTGAGTTAAAAAGAATTTTGAATAATCTTCTTCTCCTTTCCAGTTTAACTTTCCTGTCGCTCTGTCAAAAGAATATAATTTTCCGTACAGTAAATAGTAAATTACTGATCCGTGTACTGTAGCAACGTTTGTGTTTACAGATTCTTTTAAAGAAAAGCTAAATAATGATTTTGCTTTGTCTACAGTAGTAGTCCATTTTAATTCGCCAGTCGTCATATCCAATAATGCAATTGCCATGTCGCCATCTTTTTTCAAAGTAAGCAAATACTCATTTGTTTCAGGAATAAAATCTGATTGTGTTACCCAAAAAGATTCTTTTGATGAATTGTAAACCACTTTTCCAGTATCAGTATTAATGATAAGGTATTTACTATTGATGTAAGCTTCAACATAAGGACTTCCGGCAACGTTTGTTAAAGTACTTTTATCATCAAAAAGTTTTGTAAGATCTGTGTCGGCTATGATATCCACTGCAGATTTACCTCCAAAATCCTCTTTGGTCAAAGTCCAAACCACTTTTTTAGTTTCAGGATCTAAACCTTTTACAGTTCCGCCTTCTTTAAAAACAACGATTCCTGTAATTCCGTTTTGTACCAAATCTTGTACGGCATTCTCTGTGTTAACAATTTCGTCGTATTTCCTTTGAGAAATGGCCGAAACGCTGACTAATAAAAGCAAAATAATCGAAAAAGTAATTTTCTTCATAGTGATTGATTCGTTAAAAAATTAATATTTGTTTGAGGCTTATCGTTCGCGAATTAACTTATTAAAAGAAAAATTAAGATTTTTTTAATAAAAATTCGCTGCACAAATATATAAAAATAGGAATCAGTTTTAAGAAAATATTTCTTTCAAAACTTCTAGTGATTTTGGCTTCTTGAATCCTTCTAAATGAAAGCTGTAGTAATCAATTAAAACCTTCAATAAAATTTGTCTTTCGACTACGTGAAAGATTTTTTCGGTATTATCAAACTTTAAATCGATTAGCTTTTTAAGTAAGCCAGTTTCGTGTTCAGAAAGTACATTTCCTTTATTTAAAAGCGTAAAAACACCATCATTCATTTCAAAATGAGGCAGATCAATTTCTGAAACATCTGGGTAAAAACCTAAGTATTTTGTGATTTCTAAAAGTAAAATCAAATGAAAATTAGAAATTTCATCATGATTATCAAGCCAAGTTAAAGCGGTTTCTAAAAACAAAAAAAGGGATTCGTTTTTTTCTTCTTCCTGAATAGAATAATGAAGTATTTCTGAAAGAAACATGACCATTGTACTTTTTACAATATCAGTATGAATGGTCTGGAAAGGGATTCCGTTTTTTATTTCTTTAAAATTTTCAAGAGTGCCTTTGTTTTTATGAACGGCTTCGATTTCTAAAATAGACAATGGCTGGAAATAAGCAATTTTTTGATTTGCTTTTCTGCTCGAAAAAGCATCGCGCACAAAATAAGATTTCAGTCCGCTTGAAAGTGTAAAACATTTTACAATCAAGCTTTTTTCCTGAAATTTTAAAGATGAGATTACTATTGCTTTGGTTTTGACTTGCAACGAATTTTAGATTTTAGATTGTTGATTTTAGATTGAAGAAATCTAAATTAAAACTGAAAACTGTGACTGCGACTGAATACTATCGAATAATCATAACTTTCTTGACCTTTGTTTCGCCGCCGTCTTGTGCAGAAATAAAAACCATATATACGCCGGAGGCTACTTTATATTTACCAAAGGCTGTTGTGTCCCATTCTATAGTTCCGCCTTCAGAAGTTGTTTCGTAAACTAAATTTCCTTCGATATCGGTGATTTTGATATTTGCTTTATCAATCAAACCGGCCACTTTCACTGTTCCGGAATAACTTGGTCGAACCGGATTTGGGTATACATAAACGTTATTTAAATCTTCGTTTGCTCCGGTTGCAATTCCTTTAAAAGAAATCATTCCTTTATTGGTTGCTATAAAAACTTCTCCGGTTGCGCTGTTGATTTTAATATCGTTTATCGTGTTACTTGGCAAAGGTGAATTATTAATTGTAAAATGATATTTGGTTTCCTGACCATTTGGCGAAACCATAAAAATACCAGAATCTGCTGTACCAATCCATTTATTGTTCGCGCCGTCAACCACAATTGAAGTAATAAACTGTTCGTACATTAATTCCTGAGCCAAATTATCTTCCAGAATAATTATTGGATTTGCTTTTAGCTGCGCTTCGGTCTGGAAATTTCCAACATTCGACAAAACTCTTAATCCTTTTGTAGTTCCTATCCAAAGCTGGTTTTTGGTATCGATTGCAACTGATCTTACATCTGCAATTGGTAAATTTCCTGCATCGGTACCAAAAGTCATTTTTTTGAAAGTATTCGTGCTTTCGTTAAATGCAATTACACCATCATTGCTTGTAGAAATCCATTTGACATTATTTTTATCAATAACAATATTCGCATAACTTGTACTTTCGGCATTACTTAAAATTGTACTTGTAGAATAACTCTGCCATTGACCATCGGTTTTTAAAACTTTCAATCCGTTTTTAATTCGGCTGTTTGTTACCCATAAATTTCCTGTTCTGTCAAATGCAGTTCCGTTAATACGAACGTCAATATAATTTGGCCCTTCATAAGTCAAAGTTTCTAATCCGCTATTTTTTTCATTGAATAAAAAATTCGGAACATCATCTTCAATTCGCAATAATCCAGAGAAAAAAGAGCTTGCATAAACTTGTTTTTCGTTACTTGGGTTTACAATAACACGAGTAATTGACTTTGCATCATAAACTTCTGAATATGGGATATTTAACCATTTTGAGTTATTAAATTTACTTATACCATAACTATCTAAGTCATAAGGATTGTAATAAATATCATAATCTCCGTATACTGCCCAAAGAACATTTGGTGTCACATCTAGTGAAAAAATATTATTTCGTGAAGGACCTGCCGGAGTATTGTTTTCGAAAGTTCCAATTCCCGAAAGTGCGCCAGAAAATAATCCTTTTTCTTTTGTTCCGATGTAAATTATATCGCCAACTGCCGATGCACAAGAAAACGTCAGATTGATATCCGGAAGTTGTGTATTGACTATCGAACGCGTTAAAACCATTTGACTGTTGTACACGTAAACCGAAGTTGATGTTGTCACAAACAAGTTGTTATTTACCGCTCGCATATCAACAGAAGGCTGCGGAAGTTGCAAGAAAGCAACAAAAATATTGGAGTTATATCGATGAATATTTCCCGTTGAATTAATTGCAATAAGTTCTGAATCCAGTGTTGCAACACTTGCCCAATTTCCTGTGTTTACTACAGTCCACTGGCTAAAATCGATTAAATTTGGATTTGTAATATCGGCTCTTCTAATTCCGCTGGAAGTTGCTGCAAAAATAAATCCATTAAAAAAAGTAGTTTGTTTTACGCTGATTTCGGCACCATTATCTCCAATAAAATAAGTATCTCCAAATTGTGATGTCGTTAAATTAAACTGCACAATCCCGAAATCGCAGGAAACATATAATAATCCGTTATGTTCCATTAAATGGTTGATCTTTTTAAGACTTGCCGATAATTGTTTATTAATGATATCTACTTTTTTTATGATGCTTCCGTCTGTTTCATTAATTATGATCATCAAACCATTTTCATAACCAACGATTGTTTTTTTGAAACTTTCGCTATGATATACTGCAGAAATTGTCTGTCCCGAAAGTCCGTCGACAGTTGTTATTGTTTTTACAGTATTTGAAGCAGCATTTTTAGAAAACAAGGCATTTTCTGAAGCAGTAAAAACCGTTGTAGAAGATTCTGAAATATCTTTTATTTCATTAAACGAAAAATAGCCTTCCCATGATAATTGGCCTTGTGCAAAGCCAAATTGAGATAGTACTAAAAATAAAACGTAAAGAAACTTTCTTGTCATTGTTTACAAATATCGGATAGACAAATATACTACAAACGAAAGTATTTGATTTTTGTTCTTTAACGAAATAAAAAAATGCTCCCTATTTATCCTTAACAAGACAAATGAGAGCATTCTTCAATTGTAATTAATCTTATACTACACCCTGAGCAAGCATAGCATCGGCAACTTTAACAAATCCGGCAATGTTAGCTCCTTTTACGTAGTTTACATAACCATTTTCTTCTGCACCGTATTTTTTACATTGGTTGTGAATTCCAACCATGATATCTTTTAATCTTAAATCTACTTCTTCGCTTGTCCAGTTTAAACGAATAGAGTTTTGTGTCATCTCTAATCCAGATGCTGCAACTCCACCAGCATTTGCTGCTTTTCCTGGCGCAAAAAGTACTTTATTATCTAAAAATAGTTTTATTGCATCTAAAGTAGAAGGCATGTTAGCCGCTTCTGTCACACATAAAACACCGTTATCAATTAATTTTTTGGCATCGTCTCCGTTCAGCTCGTTTTGAGTAGCACATGGAATAGCGATATCAACTTTAACTTCCCAAGGGCTTTTCCCTTTATGGAAAATTGCATTTGGATATCTTTCTAAATATCTCTCTGCTCTGTTATCGCCAGTTGCTCTCATTTCAACCATATAATCTATTTTTTCTCCAGAAATACCTTCTTCATCCAAAATATAACCATCAGGTCCCGAAATCGTAACAACTTTTCCTCCTAATTCATTCACTTTTAAAGCTACACCCCAGGCAACGTTTCCGAATCCTGAAATAGCAACTCTTTTACCTTTAATTTCGTGACCAATTGTACGAAGCATTTGATCTGTAAAGTAAACTACTCCATATCCTGTAGCTTCAGGTCTGATTAATGAACCACCGTAAGCAAGTCCTTTTCCAGTTAAAACTCCGGTAAATTCATTTCTAATTCTTTTATATTGACCAAATAAATAACCAATTTCTCTGGCACCAACTCCAATATCTCCTGCAGGAACGTCTAAGTCAGGACCAATATGACGGCATAATTCAGTCATAAATGATTGACAGAAACGCATTATTTCTGCATCTGATTTTCCTTCAGGATCAAAATCAGATCCTCCTTTACCTCCACCCATTGGAAGTGTTGTTAAACTATTTTTGAAAACCTGCTCGAAAGCCAAAAATTTTAAAACTGATAGGTTTACAGTGTGATGAAATCTGATTCCGCCTTTATATGGTCCAATCGCAGAGTTCATTTGAATTCTAAAACCTCTGTTTACGATTATTTCTCCTTTGTCGTCAACCCACGGAACTCTGAAAATTATAGATCTTTCTGGTTCAGCAATTCTAAGAAGTAAATTTTTACCGTCGTATTTTTTTCTTTCTGCGATAAATGGAATTACCGTTTCTGCAAATTCCCTAACGGCTTGAAGAAATTCTGGCTCGTTTGGATTTTTTGACTCCACAAGAGCCATAAATTCATTTATTTTTTGTTCCATTTTATAATAAATTATTCAAATAATAGTTTTAAACTTAATCAATTACATAAGAAAATACGTTTTAAGAAAACGATTTCGTTATAACATACAAAGATATAGCAAAATCAACATGATTTGTTATTTTTTTTTGTTTTTAGAGAAGAATTGTGTATTTTTTAAACAATCTTAAAAATACAATTTTACACCTGCGATTTTACAGCAATTTACCGCCTTTAAAGTCAGAAAATTAAGTGTTTTGTTATTAAATTTTTAATAGAAGTATATATTATTTTGATTCGACTATGTTTTTTTTATATTTGCCAATATTTTGAAAGCCCCAAGAGATGTTTAAACACCTATATTTCACAATTTTCGCCCTATTTGGCATTACCACTATTGCCAATGCTCAGTCTAATCTGGCACAAGAAGTAGGAATTATTTTCGGCCCTGTAGCATTTCAGTCCGATTTTGGAGAAAGACATAATTTCGATACCAATGTGGGAAACACCGGTTTTGGTGTAGGAATTGTTCACTTTATTAACTTTTCTGCAAATAACAACAGAGAAAGTTTCTTCACAGAACATTTTAAAGTTAGATCCGAATTATCTTTTAATACCACAACTCTTAACCATTTTGGCGGTTATATTGAAACTGCAAAAAACAAATTGGCTGTTGCGCAATTAAAAGCAATGAGTGGTAAATCTACTTTATTAAATCTTGGAGCTCAGTTAGAATTTTCTCCATTTATGAAAATTCACGATTTCGAAAATACAGCAGGCGGTTTTAGCCCGTATTTTAGTGTCGGGTTCCTGGCAACTTATTATACTTCGAAAGTAAGCTCAACAATGGGTGAATTAGGACTTCCGTCAACAACTTTTCCTAAATATTTAACTCCTTCAGATGGTCATCAATATGGTTTTGCAAGTGAAAGCGGAGTAGCTTTAGCAGCAACTGCCGGTGTTGGATTCCACCTTAAATTAACTCAAATGAGCGATGTAATGTTTGAAACTCGTTTTCAAGCTTTTAGCTCAGACTGGATTGATGGTTTAAACCCGAACAAAGATCTTTATGAAGAAAACAAGGCTAATGACTGGCAGGTTTGGTTTAATGTTGGATACATCTATTACTTAGAATTCTAATTCTGAGGAAATATCAAAATAAAAAAATCCCAAATTCCAAAATATTAAAATTGGAATTTGGGATTTTTTATTTGGGATTTAATTTATGCTAAAGCTTGCTCTAGATCTGCAATTAAATCTTCAGCATCTTCAATTCCAACACTTAATCTTACTAAGTCATCAGTAATACCAACTTCTGCTCTTTTATCAGCAGGAATTGAAGCGTGTGTCATTAAAGCCGGATGATTTGCTAATGATTCTACTCCTCCTAAAGATTCAGCCAGAGTAAATACTTTCAATTTTTCTAAAAACGCAATAGAATCTTCTTTTTTACCTGATTTGAATGTAAAAGAAACCATTCCGCCAAAAGCTTTCATTTGCTTTTTTGCAATTTCATGAAATGGATGACTTTCTAATCCAGGATAATAAACTGTATTTATTTTTGGATGTTTAGTTAAGTACTCCACTACTTTTTCTCCATTTTCACAATGTCTTTGCACTCTTAATGCCAAAGTTTTAATTCCTCTTAAAACTAAAAAGCTGTCCATTGGCCCTAAAGTTGCTCCAGTAGCAAATTGCTGAAAATGTAATTGTTCTCCTAAAGCTGCATCTTTTACAATTAAAGCTCCGGCAATAACATCAGAATGTCCGCCTAAATATTTTGTAGCCGAATGCATAACGATATCTGCACCTAAATCAAGAGGTTTTTGTAAATATGGCGTTGCAAAAGTATTGTCTACAGCAAACCAGATTTTATGTTCTTTAGTGATTTTTGCCACTTCTGCAATATCAGCTAATTTCATTAACGGATTTGTTGGCGTTTCTACCCAAACCAATTTTGTATTTTCATTGATTAATGATTTCAATTTTGCAATATCCGTCATATCAACAAAATGGAATTTTATTCCTGAATCTTTATAAATTCTTGAAAACATACGGTAAGTTCCGCCGTATAAATCATCCATTGCAATAACTTCGTCACCTGCTTTAAATGATCTTAAAATACAATCTGTAGCGGCAAGACCAGAAGAAAAAGCCAGTCCGCGTGTACCATTTTCAATACTTGCTAAAGCCTCTTCAAGAGCTGTACGAGTTGGGTTTGATGCGCGGCTGTATTCATAATCTGCCAGAGGTTTTCCCGGACTTGTCTGAATAAAAGTTGACGTTTGATACACCGGCGGCATTACCGCTCCTGTACTTGGATCATGATGCTGACCACCATGTATTACTTTTGTATTGAATTTCATATAGTTATAAATTTTAAATCCATAATTGTCGCACAAATTTACCGCTTAATTTATTTTATCCTGATACAACTTCTTACCTTTGTAGATAATTAACACTTTTTGATATGAAAAATTACATATTTATAATCTTTTTGTGTTTGATTTTTACGAGTTGCAACAAAGAGCTTTCATTTGAAAATGAAACGTTTGAAGAAAAATCTACTATTCCGTGCAAAAATGATTGCCCGAAAATCACAATAGAAGTCCCAATTGCTAAAAATAAAAAGATCATCGCTGACAGTATTAATAAAAAAGTTTTCAATGTAATAAAAGAAATCATCTATTTCGGCGAAGACTCAACAAAGGTCAACGATTATAAATCATTGTCAAAATCTTTTATTGAATCTTACGAAGAAATGCATAAAAAATTCCCACACGATACTTTTGGCTGGGAAGGAAAAATAACGGGAAATGTCGAATTTGAATCTGAGCAGATTTTAAACATCAAAATAGATCATTATACTTTTACCGGCGGCGCACATGGTTACCAAGGTTTCAGGTCTTTATTATTTAACCAAAAAACCGGAAAAGTCATTTTTAACGAACAATTGTTTAAAAACGAAAAAGAGTTTAAGGCTTTCGCCGAAAAAGAATTCAGACTTAAATATCAAATTCCCGAAAATGCCAACATAAACGCAACAGGTTTAATGTTCGAAAATGACAAATTTCAATTGCCTCAGAATATTTTCTATACTTCTGCAGGTTTGCTTCTTTATTACAATTCATACGAAGCTGCATCTTATGCCGATGGCCCAAAAGAAATTGTATTTCCGTATGATAAAGTGAGTAAATATTTGAAATTTCAATAAGAAAAACAATCAAACATCAAAAAGAAATCTTTTTCTTACTTTTGTGGTTGTTTAAATTTATTTTCATGTTAACTTTCAATCATTCTGGTTTATTAGTACCAGATAATAAAATCACTTCTACAGTACAAGAGTTAGAAAATGAGTTTGTATTAAAAATTCCTTCTATAAAAAGAAAAGAAATTTTTGAAGCTTATGTTAAATATAATGAAGATTTCAAAAAAGTATGTAATTTAGACGAACTGCATCAATGGCTTAACGGATCATATGTAACAAAAAAACATAATCCCGGAGATATTGATTTAGTAACATTTTTAGATTACAAGATCGTTTCTCAATTAGGCTCAAAACTTGATGCATTCAAATACCCTAATTCAGAAATTATTTATGGTGTTGATGCCTATATTATTGAAGTTTATCCCGAAAATCATATTAATAATTTTAGATATATAAGCGACAAAGCATATTGGCTCGACCGATTTACAAAAACAAGAAGAATTAGAGGAAACAGGTTATCAAAAGGTTTCTTGGAAATAAAATTTTAATCTGCAGCAAAATGAAAGACAACAAATTATATCATATTCTAGATCTAATAGAAGAAATAAACAAAGTCAATAAAATGCTTATTTTACATAAAGATTCAGATTCTACTTTGATGTCAGACCAGTATAAAAATCAAAAGCTAAAACTAAGTAATTATTTGGTTAAAGAACTTTTAACCAATAGTGATAACAGGACTGAAGTTATGTATATTATCAAACTTTTTATAGAAAAATTCTACAATAATGAAATAAGTCATTTACATTTTGAGGAAAATGACAACTTAAAAAAAATTGAGAACGTTTTTATTGAAAATTACGCTTAAGAAATCTACTGAACATCATACTTCATCTTTCTCAAAACTCGTAAAGCTTCTTTAAAAGATAAATAAGCCTGCCCAAAAGGCTTTAAAAGTAATTTTGCGTCAATTAGTTTTTGCTTGGCATCATCAAAACCATTCAAATAGCAGATCATAAAAGTTGAAGGAAGATTTTCAAGATCTATTAATTCACGACCAGATAAAGAAATCCCTCTTTGCAATTTTTGGAGCAATGCAATATTTGCATTGTAAATATGAAATAACATTCGTTTATTGAATTCAGGTGGCTGAAAAAGCATTTTACGGTCAATTTTATAATAACCGTTATCAAAAAAGTGAATCGTTTGTTCTTCAAGCGGGTAATAACTTGTTTTATCATTTAATCCAAGCGGAACATATTCTGTAATTGTAAAAGTATCATCATCAAAGAAAATTGTAACCACATCCTGCGCCGAATAAAAAAGTTTAACCTGCTCATTAATTAACTCAATATCTACGCGGGATAAAAAGGTTTTATCTCTGGATTTTTTTGGAACTCCCGCCCAGCAAATCACAAACAATTCTTTAAAAACATTGTATTTTGGCGACATATCTTTATGCCTGAAATTCATAAAATCGATTACGCCGTCCAGCGTATATTGAATACTGTTTCGGGAACTATTTTCGATCCCAATTACGGTTTCTGTATTCTGATTATTTTTTTCGACTTCTTCATGTTCTTCCACAGGAATGGAATTACTGCCGCGTCTTATAAAAACACTATTGGCAAGAATGGTATGAATTCCTTTTTTAAAATAGGAAATTTTACTTTTTGGCTTTATCGTAACCAAACCAATTACTTTATCTTTTGGAAGATTTGGAAATGGCACGTTTTCGTATTGAATTTTTGGAGGATTTTCCAGAAATGCGTTTACGAGATTCTGAATTCGGCTGTCATCGAAGAAATCGTCGCCTACAATTTCGTTATCCTGATCTTCTACTCCAACAACGATATAAGAGTTATTCGCCGGATTTGAATTGGAAAGTGCGCAAATGTGTTTTAAAAACTTTCCTTTTCCTTCTCGCGAATGTAGATTCAACTGCCTTTTTTTGTCATAAAAACTGCTCTCGTCATTGTGAGCAAGTAAATTCTTTATTAAAAGGCGTTTATTAATCATAGTCTAAGTTTTTTTGCCACTAATTGCACTAATTTACACTAATTAAAACTTGTAATCACTTTACTTTCAATTCTATTACTTTAAAACGTAAAAAAGACGCACTGCCGTGCGTCTTTACAATAAAATTTTATCAAATATTTTTCTTGACAATTGTCGAAGATGCCTGCGCCGTGCTCATCACAACTAAATCGGCAATATTAACGTGATACGGTCTTGAAACCACAAAATGAATAATATCTGCAATATCTTCTGCCTGCAGCGGATCAAATCCTTTATATACATTTGAAGCTCTTTCTGTATCTCCTTTAAAACGTACTTCACTGAATTCTGTTGCTACCATTCCGGGATGAATTGCTCCAACTCTAATTCCGAATGGATTTAAATCGATTCGCATTCCGGCTGTAATGGCATCAACAGCATGTTTGGTTCCGCAGTAAACATTCCCGTTTGGATAAACTTCTTTAGCCGCAGTTGAACCAATATTAATAATATGTCCGGAATTTTTAGCTGTCATTTTCGGAATCACCGCTTTTGAAACATATAAAAGTCCTTTTACGTTAATATCAATCATCGCGTCCCAATCGTCTAAATCTCCTGTTTGAATTGGATCTAAACCATGCGCATTTCCGGCATTATTGATTAAAACATCAATATCTGAAAATGCATCTGGCAAAGCACTAATTTTTTCCAAAACATCATTTTTATCACGAACATCAAAAGAAAGCGAATGAACTTCTGTAAAAACAGAAAGTTCTTTTTCCAATTCTTCTAAACGATCTTTACGTCTTCCGCAAAGAATAATTTTATAGTTATTTTTAGCTAGAATCTGAGCCGTAGCTTTTCCTATTCCGCTTGTAGCGCCAGTAATTAAAACTGTTTTTTTCATTCTAAGTGTTTGTTTTTTGCCCACGGATTTTACAGATCAAACAGATTTACACTGTAATTTTTTAAATCTGTAAAATCCGTGGGCTAATATTTTTATTTAAGCTACATCGTCACCCATACTTTCAGTCCAGATCGCAAACCAGTCTTCTTTATCCATTTCTAATTCAACCGCTTTTGCTAAAGATTGAATTCTGGCAACGTTAACTGTTCCAGCAATTGGAATAACTGCAGCTGGATGTTTTAAAATCCACGCCAATAAAAGCGTATCTGCACCAAGGTGGTATTTTTCAAGCAACGTTGAAAATAACTTTTTCAAACGACGTGTTTTTTTGGTGTCTTCTCTAAAAACAGTTCCAAGCGGATTCCATGACAATGGACGAATTCCGTGTGTCTGCATATAATCCAGACTTCCGTCAACCATTGGTTCAAAATGAGTTGCAGAAAATTGTACCTGATTATAGCTTACTTCTGTTTTCTGGCGAATTAGCTCGGTTTGTGAGCTTGTAAAATTCGAAAGTCCGAAATCTAAAATTTTCCCTTCCGATTTTAATTTTTCAATTGCTTCTGCAATTTCATCTGCCTGCATTAATGGACTTGGCCTGTGCAGTAAAAATACATCAACGTAATCTGTTTTCAGTTTCTTTAAAGATTCTTCAACAGACCAAATGATATACTCTTTAGAATAATCGTAATGTTTGATTTTGTTATTACGGCTTTCTGTTACAAGCTGAATTCCGCACTTTGTAATTAATTGTAATTTTTCGCGCGAAATTTTACTAGCTTTGAATGCTTTTCCAAAATCGGCTTCGGTGGTATAATCTCCGTAAATATCGGCGTGATCAAAAGTTGTGATTTTGTTTTCGATACAAATCTGTATCATGTTTTCCATTTCTTTTGGTGAAAGGTTTTTATCCCAAACACCCCAATTCATAGTGCCCGAAATTATAGGCGATAATGCTGTTTTGCTCATGGTTATATTGAGTTATTTTTGCTAATAAATATGCTTTTATAAAACATAATCACCAAAGTTCTTAAAAATATAAAAATAGATTCACAATTCGTCCTTAAAATTAGGTGATTGGTCGAAGTTTTAACCATTCTTTAACATCTTACTTCTTAAAAAATATTCAATTTGCACTCTCAAAAATTAGGCGTAAAAATCAAGGTTTTAAAAATATTTATATGGAAGAAAATACAACGACTTTAGACATTAGAGCGATAAATGAAAAAATTGAGAGAGAAAGTGCTTTTATAGACCTTCTTACAATGGAAATGAACAAAGTTATTGTGGGCCAGAAACATATGGTCGAGCGCCTGTTAATTGGTCTTTTGGGTCAGGGACATATTTTACTTGAAGGAGTTCCTGGTTTAGCAAAAACTTTGGCCATTAACACTTTGTCACAAGCGGTTCAGGGTTCTTTCAGCCGTATCCAGTTTACGCCGGATTTACTTCCTGCCGATGTTATCGGAACCATGATTTACAACATTAAAGCAAACGAATTCTCTATTAAAAAAGGGCCAATTTTTGCCAACTTCGTACTTGCCGATGAGATAAACCGTGCTCCGGCAAAGGTTCAGTCTGCGCTTTTAGAGGCGATGCAGGAAAAACAAGTTACAATTGGTGATACCACTTTCAAACTAGATCGTCCTTTTTTAGTTTTAGCAACTCAAAACCCGGTTGAACAAGAAGGAACATACCAGCTTCCTGAAGCACAGGTTGACCGTTTCATGTTGAAAACCGTAATTGATTATCCAAAAATTGATGAAGAACGTTTTGTAATTCGTCAAAACTTAAAAGGAAGCTACGAAAAAGTAAATGCCGTAGTTTCTGTAGAACAAATTTTACGTGCGCAAGAAGCAGTTCGTGAAGTTTATATGGATGAAAAAATTGAAAAATATATTCTGGATATCATTTTTGCTACTCGTTACCCAGAGAAATATAAATTAGCCGACTTAAAACCACTTATCAGTTTTGGAGCATCTCCACGTGGAAGTATCAACTTAGCAAATGCTGCTAAATGTTACGCTTTCATCAAACGTCGTGGTTATGTAATTCCAGAAGATGTTCGTGCTGTTGTGCATGATGTATTACGTCACAGAGTTGGAATCACATATGAGGCTGAAGCTGAAAACATTACTTCTGTAGACATTATCAACAAAATCGTAAACGAGATTGAAGTACCTTAAAAAAATTTTAGATTTTAGATTGCAGAATTTAGATTTAAATCTGCAATCTAAAAATAATCTAAAATCTAATATCTAAAATCTGCAATCCGAAAAATGGATACAAAAGAGCTTTTAAAAAAAGTACGGAAAATAGAGATCAAAACCAAAAGACTGAGTAATCATATCTTTTCGGGTGAATACCATTCTTCATTTAAAGGGCGCGGGATGACTTTCAGCGAGGTGCGCCAATACCAATATGGCGATGATATTCGTAACATCGATTGGAATGTAACCGCACGCTACAACGAAGCCCACGTAAAAGTTTTTGAAGAAGAAAGAGAATTAACCATGGTTTTAATGGTTGATATTTCGGGTTCTGAAGGTTTTGGTTCAAAAAGTCAGTTTAAAAAAGACATCGTAACAGAAATTGCTGCAACGATGGCTTTTTCGGCTACACAAAATAATGATAAGATTGGATTGATCTTATTTTCTGATAATGTCGAATTATACATTCCGCCAAAAAAAGGCCGTTCACACGTTTTGAGAATCATTCGTGAATTAATCGAATTTGAACCAAAAAGCCACAAAACAGATATTTCACAAGCCTTGAAATTTTTATCGGGAACTCAGAAAAAGAAAGCGATTGTTTTCGTGATTTCTGATTTCATGTCTGAGAATTACGAACAGACTTTAAAAATTGCTTCTAAGAAACACGATATTACAGGTGTTCGCGTATATGATATGCGTGAAGAAAAAATCCCAAATTTAGGAATGGTAACCATGCTTGACGCCGAAACGGGAAAAATTCAATTGGTAAATACAGGCTCAAAAACAGTGAGAATGAATTACGAAAAACATTATCAGGAACGCGTAAATTATTTCAAAGATATTTTCAGTAAATCTGGCGCTGGTGTAGTAAACACAAGAGTTGATGAAAATTATGTTACTAAGCTGTTAGGCTATTTCAAGTCACGATAAATATAATTTTAGATTGTAGATTTTAAATTTTAGAATTTTTATCTGCTCTAATTATTCAAATAAAAAATCCGCTTAAATCTGTGTCATTCGTGTTCCAATTTTAAGCATTCATTTTAGACTAAAATCTGAAATCACAAATCAAATGAAATTAAAGTTTTACATATTTTTATTTTTGCTTTCTACGGCTGTTTTTGCTCAAAAACAAGTCGAAACCAGCATTGATACCACCAAAAATAAAATTGGCGCTGAATTTAAGCTAACGCTGAAAACGGTTGTAAATGCTAATTCGAAAGTTGTTTTCCCTAAACTAAAAAGATTTGGTCCTTTAGAGGTTATTCAATCTTATCCGGTTGATACTGTAAAGAAAAACGATACTTACGAATTAATCAAAAAATATGGATTAACTCAATTTGATTCAGGAAGATACGTGATTCCGAGTGTTCAAATTTTAATTGATAAAAAACCTTATTTCTCAGATTCTATTCGAGTTGAAGTTGCTAATGTAAAAGTCGATACATTACAGCAAAAAATGTATGATATCAAAGACATTACCGCTGCAGATGGCGGAATTGGCGATTGGTGGAAATACGTTTTGGCACTGGTTATTATTTTAGCAATTGGAGCCGGAATTTATTGGTACGTTAAAAAACATCAGAAGAAAAAAATCGAAGAAGAAGTTTATAAAACTCCTATTGAAAAAGCGACAAGCTTATTAAACAATTTAGAGTCAAAAGAACTTGTTCAAAAAGGAGAAATTAAAGAATATTATAGTGAACTAACGGATATTGCGCGTAACTATATTGAAGAAGCGATTCACATTCCAGCAATGGAAAGTACGACTTCTGAATTAATTGAGGCCATTAGAACAGCTTCTACTAAAAAGAAAATGACTTTAACGCCAGAAACGGTGGAGAATCTGGAACGTGTTTTACGTCAGGCCGATTTAGTAAAATTTGCGAAATCAAAACCGCTTGAATTTGAAATTACGGATGACAGAAATAAAATTCAGAAAGTAATTTTAACGCTTGACAATGCAATCCCAACAGAAGTTCCGGCTGAAGAAGAAGATCAATTGCTAAACGAAGCGCAAAGACAAAAACAAATTCAGCTGCAGTTAAAAAAACAAAGAAACAAACGAATTGCCATTACAGTAGGTTCTGTTTTGTTTTTATTATTAGCAACTACAACTTTCTTTATTGCAACAAAAGGTTTTACTTATGTAAAAGACAATATTATCGGACATCCTACTAAAGAATTATTAGAAGGAGAATGGGTGAAAAGTGAATACGGAAATCCGGGCGTTATCATTGAAACTCCAAAAGTTTTAAAACGAATGGATGTACAAAAAGCACTTCCAAAAGAAACAATGGCGTTGATTAAGGAAATGCAGCTTTTTGCATACGGAAGTATGATTGATAATTTTTATGTGGCAGTTTCAACTACCAAATTTAAAACTCCTACTGATATTGATTTATCTAAGGCTTTAGAAGGCGCTTTAAAAGTAATCGAGCTGCAAGGAGGTCAAAATATCATCGTTAAGCAAGAAGATTTTCAAACTAATCAAGGTATTCAGGGAATAAAAGGTTACGGAACAATGACTGTTTTAAATCCGGCAAATAAAACAAGTATAAAAGGTTATTATGAAATCCTGCTTTTTAAACAAGATCAGGGATTACAGCAAATAATCATTTTCCATGAAGAAGGCGATACGTATGCAAACGACATTACAACCCGAATTCTAAATTCTGTTGAACTTAAAAAAGCAAGTAACTAATGAATAATCAGATCACTTTTTTAAATCCGGAATTCTTTTGGTTGTTTCTGTTAATTCCAATCGCTATTGGCTGGTTTTTTTGGAAAAGAAATCAGCAGTCGGCTACATTAAAAATGAGTTCGACGGCGGGTTTTAAAAACAGCGAATCGTTGTTGACCAAATTAAAGCCTAGTTTATATGTTTTCAGGATTATTGCTTTAAGTTCGCTGATTATTGCTTTAGCAAGACCAAGAACAGTCGACATCAGCAATCAGACTAAAACGAAAAAAGGAATTGATATTGTAATAGCAATTGACGTTTCTGGAAGTATGCTCGCAAAAGATTTAAAGCCAAACCGTATGGAAGCTTTAAAAAGAGTTGCTGCTGATTTCGTTGAAGAAAGACCAAATGACAGGGTTGGTTTAGTTTTATACGCTTCTGAAGCTTATACAAAAACTCCTGTTACAAGCGATAAACCAATTATTCTTGAAGCTATAAAAGGAATTAAATATGATACCGTTTTACAAGATGGTACCGGAATTGGAATGGGATTGGCAACGGCAGTAAATCGTTTGAAAGACAGTAAAGCAAAAAGCAGGGTTGTTATTTTAATGACAGACGGTGTTAATAATGCCGGATTTATTGAGCCGGAAACTGCCGCTGATATTGCAAAACAATATGGAATAAAAGTATATACAATTGGTCTGGGTACAAACGGAATGGCAGAATCTCCATACGCTTATGCACCAAACGGCGGTTTTTTATTCAAAATGCAGAAAGTTGAAATTGATGAGCAGTTAATGAAAAATATCGCCCGCAAAACAGACGGAACATACTTTAGAGCAACAAGCAACGATAGATTAGCTGAAATATACAGTTCAATTAACAAATTAGAAACAACTGAAATTCAGGAATTAAAATTTTACGATTACGACGAAAAATACAGATTTTTTGTTTTAATCGCAGCATTTTTATTACTACTTGAAGTTGGTTTAAGAAATACAGTTTACAGAAGCTTCATTTGATTTGAAAAATCAAAAAATTCCAAATAACAAATTGGAATTTGGAATTTATAAAATTAGAATTTAAAACAAGTTTGGAATTTGGAATTTATCCCGGCAATAATGGGATTGGAATTTTAAAAAATTTATGGAATTAGACGAAAAAAAATATTTATATCTCTTACTATTACTTCCAATTGTGGTGTGTATTTTCCTTTTCAATATGTATTGGAAAAGAAAAAAACAACGTGAATTTGGAGATTTAGACATGGTTAAAAAACTGAGTCCGGACCGATCTGTTTTCAAACCTGTTTTAAAATTATCGATTTTGCTTTTGGCATTAGCGTGTTTAATTATCGGTTTAGTAAATCCGAAGATTGGAACAAAAATGGAAACTGTAAAACGCGAGGGAATTGATATCGTTTTTGCTGTCGACGTTTCTAAAAGTATGCTTGCCGAAGATGTGGCACCAAGTCGTTTAGAGAAAAGTAAACAATTGGTTTCGCAGATTATAAACTCTTTAGGAAGTGACAGAATTGGTATCGTGGCTTATGCAGGAAGTGCATTCCCGGTTTTGCCAATTACATCTGATTATAGTGTTGCTAAAATGTTCCTGCAAAGCATGAATCCTGATATGGTTTCATCACAAGGGACTTCTCTTGATGAAGCAATTAGATTATCAGCTAAATATTTTGACGAAAAAAGCAAAACAAGCAAACTTATAATTTTAATTTCTGATGGTGAAGATCATTCTGAAGGTGCTTCGGCGGCTGCAGAAGAAGCTAGTAAACTAGGAATCAAAATCATTACGATTGGTGTTGGAACAGAAAGAGGAGGAACAATTCCGTTAAGAGAAAATGGTATCGTTAAAAATTACCAGAAAGATCAAAACGGACAAACTGTTATTACAAAACTAAATCAGGAAGGATTAAAAACCCTTGCAACCAAAGGAAAGTATGTTTACGGCGGAAATACGAAAGAGGTTTTGGAATTCATCAAAAACGAATTAAACAAGATTCAGAAAACGGAATTTGAATCGACACAAATGGCCGATTTTCAATCGCAGTTTCAATGGTTTATTGGTTTTGGGCTCTTACTGCTATTTGTAGACATTTTCCTTTTAGAAAGAAAAACAAACTGGATTAAAGAGTTGAATTTATTCAACGAAAAGAAATAATAATGTTTAGCCACTAATTACAGGAATTTACACGAAAAAATAATTAGTGATAATTCGTGCAATTCGTGGCAAAATAAAAAACATAAAAAATTAGAATGAAAAATTTACTTCTTTATATTTTACTAACGCTTCCTTTTGCAGTTTCTGCTCAGGAAAAAGACAAGACATTGCCTGATGCCAATGAAGAATATAAGCAGAATAAATTTACTGATGCTGAAGCTAATTACAGGATTTCGGCTTCAAAATTTTCAAAACGTGCAGCTGGCTCTTATAATTTAGGAAACTCTATTTACAGACAAAATCAGGCTTCTGAAGCAAAATACGCTTACGCGAATGCCATAAAGATTGCCAAAACAAGACCTGAAAAACACAAAGCTTTTCATAATCTTGGTAACGTTTTTATGAAAGAGAAAGATTATACGCAGGCTGTTGAAGCATATAAAGAAGCTTTACGAAATGATCCTACCGATGACGAAACGCGTTACAACTATGCTTACGCGAAACAAAAGCTAAAAGAAAATCCTCCTAAAAATAACGATAAGAACAAAGACAAAAATAAGGATAAGGACAAAGACAAGGATAAAAACAAAGATAAAGACAAGAACAAGGATAAAAACCAGGATAAGAACAAGGATAAAAAAGACGACAAAGGCGATAAGGACAAAGATAAAAATGACGGTAAAAATGATCCGAAGAAAGATGACAAGTCTGACAATAAAGGAGAACCTAAACCGCAGCCCGGAGGAATTTCAAAAGAACGTGTTCAGAATTTATTAGATGCTGTAAACAACGAAGAAAAGAAAATTCAAGACAAAGTAAACGCTCAAAAAATAAAAGGAAATCCTAAAAAACCAGAAAAAGACTGGTAGGATTTTAGGTTAATCGTTTATTTTTTAATCTGTTATTCGGCAAAACTGTAACAATAAAACAGTAAAAAAAACGATTAAACAAATTAACAATTAAACAGTTAAACAAAAACTGACTAACAATTAATGAAAAGATATTTAATTCTATTACTGCTCACTTTTCAAGGGCTTATGGCTCAAGTTCAATTTGAAGCCAGAGTAAGCAAAAACACGCTTGGACTTAACGAAAGACTCCGCATTGATTTCATTATGAATGTCGATGGCGATAATTTTGACCAGCCTGCATTTGAAGGATTTAAACTTGTAGCCGGACCAAGCCAGCAAATAAGCCAGTCTTGGGTAAACGGCCGAAGCTCTTTTCAAAAAATATATTCTTATATTCTTCAGCCTGAAAAAAAAGGGACTGTTATTATTAAACAGGCTGCCATAGAATATAACGGACAGGTTTACAAAACGGCTCCAATAAAAGTTACTGTAACCAATGCTGTTGCGCAGGAAAGAGATCCGAATGATCCAAGACAGCAAGGCGGAGGCTCTGGAAACGAATTATTACAATTAGTTGCAGAGGTTTCTAAAACAACTCCTTATGTAAATGAACCAATAACAGTTGTTTACAAACTGTATTTTAATGAAATTGGTGTTACTGGATTTAGAGAAATTGCTAAACCAAAATACAATGATTTCTGGAATCAGAATATTGACATCACACGATTGGTAATGGAAGAAGGAAGTTACCAGGGCCAGAGATGTCATTATGTAATATTAAAGAAAGCTATTTTATATCCGCAAAAATCAGGCAGATTAACAATTGCACCATTTTCATTAGATATTGGCGTGCAATTGCCAACAAATCGCCGTGATATGTTTGGCCAGATGATTATTGCTGAAGATAATAAAGTGGTAACTACCGGAGCCAGAACAATAAGTGTAAGACCACTTCCTGAATCAGGAAAACCAGAAGGATTTACCGGAGCAGTTGGTAACTTTAGTTTTAAAGTTACACCGTCCAGAACAACGCTAAAAAGCGGTGAAGGTTTAGATTTGCTTGTGAGCGCTTCAGGTACAGGAAACATGAAATTGTTTACTTTGCCAAAACCTGTTGTACCAAATGCATTAGAAATGTATGATCCTGTTCACGATGAAAAAGTAACTACTTCATTGTCTGGAATGTCTGGAAAAATATCCGACAAATACACTATTATTCCGCAGTACAAAGGAAAATATGCGATCAAGCCAATGACGTTCTCTTACTTTGATTTGAGTACAGGCTCTTATAAAACGATAACTTCTCCTGAAATTATGGTGGATGTTTTAGACGGTCCGACTTTAGCGGAAGCGAATCCTTCGACAGCAGCTAAAAACGTAATTACTAAAACAGAACAATTTAAATATATTAAGTCAAAAACAACTTTAGCATCAATTGCTAAAGATGATTTTTACGGTTCAGATTTGTATTATGCTTTATTGTTTTTCCCTTTTGCCATTATTCCAATTATAATTTTGGTTAGAAAGAAAAAAGAAGCGATTGACAGCGATGTAACCGGAAACAGAATTAGAATGAACAATAAACTTGCGAAGAAATATTTATCGCAGGCTAAAAAACAGCTTAATAATAAAGAGGTGTTTTATATTGCTCTGGAAAAAGCGATGCACAATTTCTTAAAAGCAAAACTGCACATTGAGACTTCAGAAATGAGTAAAGACAATATTCAGGAACTGCTTTTATCAAGAAATTCAAATCCTGAAACGGTTCAGAATTTCATTAATCTGACCGAAAACTGTGAATTTGCACGTTATGCTCCGGCATCAAGTGCTTCGATTCAGCAGGATTATGATAAAGCTGTTCTGATTATTTCAGAATTAGAAAAACAAATCGTTTAATTTTTAACTTAAATTCAAACCCGTCAGGTTTTAAAAACCTGTCGGGTTTAAAAAATTAATAATGAAAAATATATTATATCTCTTTTTACTAATCTCACAGGTTTTCTTTGCTCAAAGCAGCTTTGAAAAAGGAAATGCTTTGTACCAAAAGGGAGAATATCAGGAAGCTGTTCAGGTTTATGAAGATATTATTAAAGAAAACAAACAGCAGTCGGCAGAGTTGTATTTTAATTTGGCAAACAGTTATTATAAACTGAATAAAGTTGCGCCTTCTATTTACAATTACGAAAAAGCTTTGGTATTAAAACCAAATGATCCTGAGACTTTAAATAACTTAAAATTTGCCAAAAAGCTAACAATTGATGAAATCAAAGAAGTTCCGAAAGTTGGTTTTGCTAAACTAATCCAGAACTTTACGGGCATTTTCGATTATAATCAATGGGCAAAGATTTCTGTTGCCTTTGGTTTTGTATTTTTGCTGAGTTTTATTGGTTACTATTTTTCACAGCTTACCATTACAAAAAGAATTTATTTCATTGGAATGTTTATTCTTTTAGTTGCTTTGATTTTAAGTGTTTTTGCTGGAATGTCTGAAAAAGACCATTTTGACAACGATCGTCCGGCAATTGTTTTTGCTGAATTAAGCGAAGTTAGAAGCGAACCTCAAAAAGCAGGTTCTGCTATTATCCTGCTTCATGAAGGAGCAAAAGTTTATGTTATGGAAACGGTTGGAAAATGGAAAAAAATCGAATTAACAGACGGAACTGAAGGCTGGATCGATGCCACAACAATTAAAGAAGTAAAATAAGGTTTCAAAAATTTCAAATAAAAAATCCCAAATTCCAATGTTATGTTGGAATTTGGGATTTTTACTTTTTTGGAATTTGATTTATCTATGTCGATAAACTTTGGGTAGACGCACTGCTGTGCGTCTCTAC